>NZ_JBAKFQ010000005.1:0-227016 GCF_053484255.1 Martelella sp. FLE1502 | reverse complement strand
AGTCCAAGCCGCGTAACTATTGAAACCAAGCCTCCGGCAAACCCGGAGCGGTTCATGTGCCACCCGTCCGGTGAATCCGATGCTTCACATCTGAACCAAAACCCGCCTTTTTGTGACTCTTATGGGTGCATTTACAGCTCCTGAAGCATTTGCCGATGCGGTGCTTGCCCTTCATGATCGGGCTTCCCGGCAGGAATAGTCCATTACGCACTGCAGTTCGGTTGTCAGGGTTGCGACTGCGAAGCAGAAGGACTGCTGGTGCCCCGGCCCCTCATGAGGCGGACATAAAGGCTCTCGACAGCGAGAAACAGTGCTGGCGTCGTCAGCAAAGACAGCACCGTGGCGACGAGCAGGCCGCCAATGACGACAATCGCCATGGGGGCGCGGAAACCGCCGCCGATGGCACCGCCCAATGCGCTGGGCAGCATGCCTGCCACCATCGCCAGCGTGGTCATCAGGATCGGGCGCGCCCGGGTGCGGCAGGCGTGGATGATGGCGTCAGCGGGCGACATGCCGCCGTCCTCCGCGATCTTGGCGAAATCCACCAGAAGAATGGCGTTCTTGGCGACGATACCCATCAGCATGAGAATGCCGATCAACACCGGCAGATTGATGGGTGTGCTGGTCACGTATAGCGCCAGAATGGCGCCTGTCAGGGCAAGCGGCAGAGACATCAGGATAATCAGCGGCTGGCGCAGGCTCGAAAACAGCAGCACCATGACGGCGAACATCAGCAGGAGGCCCAGGCCCAGTGCGCCGACAAAACCGTTCATCACCTCATCCAGAAGTTCACCATCGCCCGCCGGTTTGATCAAAACGCCGGGCGGCAGTGCCTGCACCTCTTCGGAGGCACGGATTCCGGTCAGAGCGGTGCCAAGCGTGGCACCGCCGGCAAGATCGGCTCCGACCAGTACGCGACGCTGACGATCATATCGCTCGATAGACGAAGGTCCTCCCTGCCATCGGATGTCGGCAATGGCGGAGAGCGGAATGGGGCGTCCATCGACGCGGGCGACGGGAAGCGCGCGCAGCAATTCGATATCCTGCCGGGCCGAGGCATCCAGTTGCACACGTATGGGAACCAGACGATCCTCGGCCTTGAACTTCGGCAACACCAATTCGGCACCGCCTACGGCCGCCAGGCGCACCGTGTTGGCGATCTGCGTTGTCGTGATGTCGAGTCGGGATGTTTCGGTCAGCCGCGGTGCAATGTGGATTTCGTTTCGCATGAACCCGGAGTTCACGGCAACATTGGCCAGGCCCATGTCCTGCATTTTCCGCTCGACCAGAGACGCCGCTTCCCGCAGACGTGAGGGCGTCGCCGCAGCGACGGAGATTTCCACCTCGCGGCCTAAATTGCTGTTCACAGGCCAGGCCCTCAGATCCGGCTGCGTGCGCAGCAGGTCGCGAATGGCGAGCTGCACCTGCCGCTGGGTGCTCTTCCGTTCATCCCGAGGCTTCAGGTGGACGATCAATGTTGCAAGCCTCAACTCCCGATTGCCCGATGGCGCCACACCGCCTTCAACCAGAACATGCGCCACATCCGACAGTTCGGAGCGTATAAGCCGGGCCATGACGTCGGTCCGGTCGTTCAGTTGCGATAGCGTGAAGTCGGCGGGCGCTTCGACGGCAAAGACCAATCGCCCGGTTTCCTCCTGGGGTACGAGATCGTCCGGTAACTGACTGGCCGCCGCCAGTGCGGCCACAAAACCAAGGACGCTGAGAGCGATCACCACCCATTTGTGTCGCACGACCCAGCCGAGCGCGTGCGCATACCGGCTATCCGAGGAAATCGGAGCATCTTCCGCCTGGGGCTGCAATTTTTCCGAAGGGCGCAGGATGTTGGCCGCCATGATCGGCGTGATGAGCCGGGCGACCAGCAGCGAGAACAGGACCGACACCGAGACCGTCAGGCCAAATTCCTTGAAATACTGGCCGGCGACACCCCCCATGAAGCCCACTGGCGCAAACACCACGGCAACGCTGGTTGAGATCGCCATCACGGCAAGGCCGATTTCCGCCGTGGCGTCGAACGTCGCCTGTCGCGGCGTCTTGCCCATATGCAGGTGCCGCTCGATGTTCTCGATTTCGACGATCGCGTCATCGACCAGAATGCCGGTCACCAGCGTCACGCCCAGCAGGCTGAGCATGTTCAGCGTGTAACCCATCAGATCGAGGACCCAGAAGGTTGGAATGATCGCCAAAGGCAGCGATACCGCGGCAATAAGCGTGGCGCGCCAGTTACGCAGAAAAATGAAGACAACGACGATCGCCAGCAATGCACCTTCGAAAAGCGTGCTCATGGCCGCATCGAATGTTTCCCGGGTGGGGGTGATTGTCTCATCAATGCGGGTGAAGGTGATATCCGGCGCCAGGGCTTTCAGCGCCGGCAACGCATCGGCAACGGCCCTAGCCACTGCGAGCTCGTCAGCGCCCCTTGCGCGAAACACGGAGAAAGCGACGGCGGTTTGCACGCCGTCGCGGCGCAAAAAGGTCTCGGCCTCGACGTTGGTATCCGTGATGCGCGCGACATCGCCGAGGCGCAGGCTGTGCCCCTTAAGCGGCAAAGGCGTGTCGGCCAGTTCGGCGACCGAACGCGCCCTTGCCAGAATGCGTATGGGCTGCCGCCCGTCGGCAGCATTCCAGTGCCCGGCCGGCAGATCGATCCGGCTGTCTTGCAGTGCGTCCTGCACGTCTCCGACCGTGCCTCCCAGCGAAAGCAGCCGGTCCGGATCGAGGGCGACTTTGATTTCCCGTTCGCTGCCGCCCCGGCGAACCACATCGCCGACACCCGGCAATCCGCGCAGATGCTGGGACACGGTATCGTCTATGAACCAGGAGAGCTCGGCCAGCGACCTGTCGGGCGCGGAAACCTGCCAGGTCACCAGTTCCACGCCTTCGGTGTCGACCTTGGAGACAATCGGTGCGTCTATGTCGGCAGGCAGTTCACTGCGCAAGGCATCGACTCTGCTCTTGACGTCGAACAGTGCAGTGTCGGGAGCCACGTTCAGCTGGAACTCGACCCGCGTGGTCGAAAGGCCGTCCGTGATCGTCGAGCTTATGTGACGAATGCCGGCGATCCCCGCCACGGCGTTTTCGACCAGACGCGTTACGTCCGTTTCCAGTTCTTCTGGCGCGGCTCCTGCTTGCGAGATGGTTATGTTGATGAGGGGCAGATCGATATTCGGCGTGCGTCCGACCGGCAATGACATGAAAGAAGACACGCCCAGCAGAAGCAGCAGCGCGAACAGAACCAGCGATGGTGCCGGTTGGCGAATAGCCCATGCGGAAATATTGAAGTTCATTGCGCGTCGCCCGTTTCCGCGATCCGGACCGGATCGCCATCGCGCAGAAGCGATCCGGCTCGCGCGACCACGGCATCGCCGGAACTCAACCCGCTGACGATTTCGGCATAGTCGGTGTTCCGCGCTCCCATGACCACGTCCTGCCGTACGGCGTCACCATTCCGGACGACGAACACATGAGGGCCCTGCTGATCGTAGAGCAGGCTGGATTGAGGAACCGTGAGGAGATCGGCGCCTCGGCTCCGCAAGCGGGCCGTTGCACCCTGGCCGGTGACGAGCCCGATGGGCGGATTGTCCAGGTTGATCCAGGCTCGCCCCAGCCGGGTGCGGCTGTCGAGCGCACCGGACAATCGGTGTATATGGCCCGAAAGTGTCTGCCCTTCCGCCAGGGTGATGACGGCGCTTTGTCCGATCCGGACGTGACGCCAGTCGGCCTCACTAAGATCGGCGACCATCTCTATGTCATTGTCGGCGGCGATCTCGAACAGGGCCTGCTCGTTCGCGGCCTCGCCGATTTCGATGTTCCGACGCTGCACGAACCCCGCGACCGGCGCGCGGATTTCGGCGCGTGCCAGTTCGATCTTCAGGGCGCGCACGCGTGCCAGCGCCCCTGCATGGCTGGCCTTCACAGCCTCGATCTCGCTACGCGCCATCGAACCGGAGGCGGCAAGGGTTTCTGCCCGTGCCAGCGCCTGCTCGGCGCGCTGCAGTTCTCCGCGCGCGCCCGTTAACTCTGCGCGCTGGTGTTCCGATGACAGGCGCGCCAGAAGCTGACCGGCACGGACGGTTTGGCCTTCCTCCGCCAGCAATTCGGTAACCACCAGTCCCGGGGTTTCCGAATGAACGAGCGCCACCTGGCGCGGTGCCAGTGTGCCGGTCACGGTGATCGATGAGACCAAGGGCCGCATTTCCGCATGCACGACGCTGACCACCGAAGCGGTTTCGGTATTGGTTTCAGGTTCATCGGCATCATGGCAGCCTTGAAGAACGGACAGGATAAGCAGCGTTGCCGCGCATTTATGGATAGGAAGGGGCATTTGAAACGTTCTTTGATACATGGGGTGACGCATGTCGAAAGCGTTGCGCCTTGCAGATGCACACGGGCAGGCAGGTTGTCCGGGTCGCTCTTTCAGCCGCGAACGAAACCGGGATACACGGGATGATGAGCCGTCGCATCGAACGATCCCGCCAAGATATCATTCGAACCGGCCATTCGATCGCCGGCGATGGCGGCGACGCGCCGGATGGCGCAGGTGCTGGGCGATTGTGGCCGGATCGCTGCATTTCATGGCAGGTCCGCGAAAGCGGATGAACCGCATCGGGTGATATGAGGGAAGACGCCTATATCGCCCATGGAATGGTCTGGTGACGCGAACAATGCTGTCGTCGCCCGGAGCAGGTGGGCAAAGAAAGGTTCGAACAATGCTGCTGGATGATTCCCGTTTCCCTCTTGTCTTCTTGCGCGCGCACGAAGACGAAAATTCGTCGGTCGAGGAAGTGCATGACAGAAACGGGCAGCTCGAGAGCCTGCTGGACAGGCAGATGCATTTTGTCCTGATCGCGGACCACGCTGCGCACGATCACGACGATGAAACGCCCGAAGAGCGCAAGGAGAAGGCGCTGTTCTTCAAGCGGATCAAAGATCGCATGAAGAAATATTGCCTTGGGTTGGTCGTGATCGAGGGTTACGCTCCAATGAATAGTGCCGCACGGGTTGCCGCTGCGGCGGTGAGCAAGGCGATAGGCTTTTCGGTTCAGTTCGCGCCGGACGAGGAGCAAGCCACGGCCAAAGGTCTGGCTCTGCTTGAAAAACACGCTGGCTGAACGGCAATGGTGGTTGGCGTCGCTCTCGGCCTTCGGGAGATGGTTACGATATGCGCGTGCTATAATGTGGGCCGCATGCGCTCAACCGGAATGATATGATGGAGTTTCCGCCTCAAACCGACATCGACACAGTGGATGAAATTGCCCGTCCCGTGTTCAGCCTGATCACCGAAGCGACCTTCGTCGGTGAAACGGAGCCGCATCGGCATAACAAAGCGCAGTTGATGTACGTCCTCAGCGGTGTGCTGACGGTTCAGGCCGCTGGCGGCATATGGACCGTTCCGCCGCATTGCGCGTTGTGGATACCCGGCGGCGTCTCCCATGCCGGCAAAATGGATGGTCACATCAGGATCGGCAGTCTGTATATCGATCCTGGTTTGGCCGCTCCGCTTGATCAGGATTGCGGCATTCTGTTTGTCCAACCCTTCCTTCGCGAATTGATCCTGCGCTTCGATTTTGAAACATCGCTGGAGAAAATGGATCACGGGCGCGAGACGCGGCTGATATCGGTACTGCTCGACGAACTGGCCGCAGCACCCCTTGAGCCGATCCATTTGCCGATGCCGAACGACAGGAGGCTCCGGCGGCTGACCGAGGCCATGATCGAAAATCCGGGTCTGCGATTCACCATCGATGAGTGGGGCGCCCGCGTCGGAGCGAGCAACCGGACGCTCAGCCGGCTGTTTCAGCGCGAGACCGGCTTGTCATTCGTTCGCTGGCGGCAGCAATTGCATATCGGTCTGGCGCTTCAGCGCCTCGCGCAAGGCGAACTGGTCACCAACATTGCCGGCGATCTTGGCTATGAAAGCGTCAGCGCATTCATCTCCATGTTCAGGCGGATGCTCGGAACGACCCCTGCACGCTACTTCGGTGAAGCTGCGTCCGGAGCCGCCGAGCGCGGCGACCGAAAGACGCTCGCCCGCGATGAGGACATGGGCGCGAATACCGATGCCGCCAAGGCAGTACCAGCGAATGTCATCGCGCTGAAGCGACCATAAGCATTCCGCCCTGCGACCGCGGCAAAGTTTCCTTCAGTTGCAACGCTCAGCATATGCTATCCGCTCGGTGAATCCGATGCTTCACATCGGAACCAAAACCCGCCTTTTTGTGACTTTTATGGGTGCATTTACAGGCGCGCATAGGCGTCTTGTCACGGTTCGAGTTCGCTGTCCCAGTAGAGATAGTCCAGCCAGCTTTCATGCAGGTAGTTCGGGGGGAACTGGCGGCCGTTGTTGTGCAGGTCCTGCACCGTTGGCTGGAAGGGTTTGTGGTAGGGAATCATGCCCGCCTGTTTCGGCAGCCTTGAGCCTTTCTTCAGATTGCAGGGCGAGCAGGCCGCCACGACGTTTTCCCACGTGGTTTCGCCGCCGCGACAGCGCGGGATCACGTGGTCGAAGGTCAGCTCCTCGCGGCTGCCGCAATACTGGCACTGGAAGCGGTCCCGCAGGAACACGTTGAAGCGGGTGAAGGCCGGGTGGCGCGAGGGCTTGATATAGGTCTTGAGGCACACCACGCTCGGCAGCCGCATCGAGAAGCTGGGCGAGGACACGGCCTGATCATACTCGGCGATGATGTTGACACGGTCGAGGAATACGGCCTTGATCGCGTCCTGCCAGGACCAGAGCGACAAGGGGTAATAACTCAGCGGCCTGTAGTCGGCATTCAGAACGAGCGCCGGCAAGGCCTGAGGCGAGACTGCAATCGTCAAGTTGCTCTCCTGATCGATTCGGCATCTGTCTCCTGTATATTAGGCTCGTTGTTACAGTATTGTGAAGCCTGATTAATCGCCTCTTGTGTTTCGACTGCAAAATACCGCAGAAGCCTTATCCCACCGGCAGGACGTCCCTTTTTGTCATCTGCGCGTAATGCGCCCAAAGGATACGGGCCGCCACGGAACGATAGGGTTCCCACCCCCGTGCAAGCGCTCTCAGCGTCGCCGCATCGGGCCGTTCGTCGAGGCCGAGCGCGTCGGCCGCGGCGATGCGCAGCGCCAGATCGCCGGCCGGGAAGATATCGATATGGCCGGCGCAGAACATCAGATAGACTTCCGCCGTCCAGAGGCCGACGCCGCGATAGGCCGTCAGAAGCGCGATCGCCTCGTCCGCCGGCAGGGCGTCAAGTACCGCAAGATCGAGCGTGCCGCCGGCAATCGCCGTTGCGATGCCGCCGAGCGTCGCCTGCTTGGCGCGGGTCAGGCCGATGCCGGCATGGGTTTCGGGCGAAAGCGCCAGATAGGCCTCGGCCGTCAGCGGATCGCAGGCGGCGCGAAGCCGCGCGAAGATCGCAGCGGCCGCCTGTTTGGAGATCATCTGCCCGGCCACCACTTCCGCAAGCCCTGCAAAACCCGAAGGCAGCAGGCGGAGCGGGATTTCGGGGAGGGTTTTGGCCAGTTCGGCAAGCAGGGGAGCGTTTTCGCAAAGAGCCGCGCGCGCCTTGTCAAGATCGTCGCCATTGCGCAGCCGCTCCATCCGTCTTACCCCTTTTGTTGAAAAACCGGATAGTTCATCGCATGAAACCAGTTACGGATCGACCCGTTTTCCGCTTCGCGCCGAGCCTGAACGGCTATCTGCATCTCGGCCATGCCCTGTCGGCGTTTGAGAACCAGCGGCGGGCGCGGGCTGCGGGCGGCAGGCTCCTGCTCAGGATTGAGGATATCGATCAGACCCGCGCGACGCCGGAACTCGAGGCGGCGCTGATTGAGGATCTCGACTGGCTCGGCATCGCCTTCGAGCCCCCGGTCTTCCGCCAGTCGGAGCATTTCGCCGATTATCAGGCCATGCTCGACCGGCTGATTGTCGCGGGGCTTGCCTATCCGGCGTTCATGACCCGTGGCGAGGTGCGCCGGCAGGTCGAGGCCTTTGAGGCGGACGGCAGCGACTGGCCGCGCGATCCCGACGGCGCGCCGCTCTATCCGGCCGCCGACCGGCTGCGGGGCGAGGAAGAACGCCAGGCGCTGCTCGCCGCGGGCAGGCGCCATGCCTGGCGGCTCGACATGGAGGCGGCGGTGGCGCGCATCGGCAAGCCGCTCTGCTGGCGCGAGGAAAGGGATGGCGGGATTGTCGATATCCCGGCCGATCCCGCAGTCTGGGGCGATGTGGTGTTGTCGCGCTCGGATGCGCCGTCGAGCTATCATCTTTCGGTGGTCACCGATGATGTGGCGCAGGGGATCACCCACGTGGTGCGCGGTCTCGATCTCTATCACGCCACCGCGATCCACCGCCTGCTGCAGGAGCTTCTGGGTCTTCCAGCCCCAGTCTATCATCACCACCGGCTGATTCTGGGCCCGGACGGGCGCAAGCTTTCCAAATCGAACGGCGATACCGCGCTCAGGCAGTTGCGCGCGGAAGGGCGTTCAGTGGCTGATATCCGTATCCTTTGCGGGATCTGAATGCTTGGCCCGGCGCGAGCGGTGGCGGCTCCATGGCGCGTGCTTGATCACCTTGTATTTCAAAAGCGCCGCGTTCACCTCCGCGCCTAAAAGCAGGATCACGCCGATCGAATAGAGAAACACCAGCAGGATCATCGGCGTCGCGAGCCCGGCATAGGTGGCGCTGTACTGCGCGAAGGTGCCGAGATAATAGGCGAAGCCGGAGGCGAAGATCGCCCAGAAAACCAGCGTCAGGATAATGCCGGGGAGCACGTCGACCAGCCGGCGGCGGCCGGCCGCCAGAAACAGGTGCGCGATCACCAGCCCGAACATCAACAGCAGGAAGGTGCCGACGAGGCGCGCATTGGCGAGCGTCGTCAACCCGTTCTCCAGCCATGGAAACCAGCGCTCGGCAAAGTGCAGCGCGATCGGCACCACCACGAACATGATGCTGAGGAAGGCGAAGATGATCGAGGCCAGAAGCACGAATCCGAGGCTCTTGATCCTGAGCCACCACCATGTCCGGGTTTCCTCCACGCGGTAGGCGCGGTTCAGCGAAAGCCTGACAGCCTCCACGCCATTGGAGGCGAAGTAGGCGGCGGCCAGCACCGAGACCGTCAGCAGTCCGCCGCGCGGCACGGTCAGCACCTGGCGGATCTGGTTGGAAACCGGTTCGGCGATCTCCTTCGGCCATGCGCCGACAATGGTGTTGATCGCGATGTCGGCGAACTGGTCGGCGCCGAGAAAGCCGGCCAGCGTAGTGCCGAAGATCAGGAAGGGAAACAGTGCAAGCAATGTGGAAAGCGCCACATGGCTTGCCATGGCCCAGCCGTCGTCCTCGCTGAAGTGGTAGAGCGCATCATAGGCCACCTTGAAGGTCGTGCGGATCGGCTTTCTCATTCTTGCTCCAAAGGCGTTTCGCGGTCGGCTCGCGTTCCTTATATAGGAAGCACAATGAATTCGTGTACCGGAGTAGCGTATTGGCCGAGCAATCCACGATAATCGTCACCGGCTGTTCCAGCGGCATCGGGGCCTGGTGCGCCCGCGCGCTGGCGAAGGAGGGCTGGCGGGTGTTCGCCACGGCGCGCAGGCCGGCGGATATCGCAGCCCTTGAAGCCGACGGGCTGGAGGCGCTCTATCTCGATTACACCGATCAGGCGTCGATCACCGCCCTTGTGGAGGCGGTAGCGGAGCGCACCGGCGGGCGCATCGACGCGCTGTTCAACAATGGCGCCTATGGCCAGCCGGGAGCGGTGGAGGATGTCTCGACCGATGTGCTGCGCGCCCAGTTCGAGGCCAATTTCTTCGGCTGGCACGAGTTGACGCGGCAGGTCATCCCCTTCATGCGCGCGCAGGGCCATGGCCGCATCGTGCAATGCTCCTCCATTCTAGGCCTTTTGCCCTATCGCTATCGCGGGCCGTATTCGGCCTCGAAATATGCGCTGGAGGCGATGTCGCTGACCTTGCGCATGGAGCTGGAGGGCACCGGCATTTTCGTGAGCCTGATCGAGCCGGGGCCGATCGCCTCGCGCTTCACCGCCAATGCGCTGGAGCATATCCACGAGAATATCGATCTCGAGGGCTCGCATCACGCGGCGGAGTACAGGAAACAGCTTGCCCGCCTTGATGGCTCGGGACCGCCCAACAAAAGCCGGTTGGAACCGGATGCCGTCCACGCCGTTCTGCTTAAAGCGCTGACGGCCAAAAGGCCGCGCCCGCATTATCCCGTCACCACGCCGGCGAAGCAGGGCATGATCCTGAAGCGCATCATGCCCTCAGACTGGTTCTACCGGTTGATGGGACGGTTGAGCTGAGGCAGGGCGATATGGGAAAGATCATCATAGAACAGGGCGATATCACGACCTACGACGTCGATGCGGTCGTCAACGCCGCCAATTCTTCGTTGCTTGGCGGCGGCGGGGTGGATGGCGCGATCCACCGCGCGGCGGGTCCGGGGCTTCTGGAAGAGTGCCGCACGCTTGGCGGGTGCGCAACGGGCGAAGCCAAGATCACCGGAGGTTACGATCTGAGGGCCCGTTACGTGATCCACGCGGTCGGCCCCGTCTGGCATGGGGGCGACAATGGCGAGGCTGAAAAGCTGCGGCTCTGTTACCGGAATTCGCTGGAACTGGCCGCGGCGCATGCCTGCCGGACGATCGCCTTTCCGGCGATTTCCACCGGCGTTTACGGCTTTCCGGCTGACCGCGCCGCGCGCATTGCCGTCGAGACGGTTTCAAACGGACTTCAACACCTGCCGGAAATCGAGATGGTCTTTCTGGTTGCCTTCGGTCCTGATGCCGCGCGCCTGCTCAGCGATGCGTTCGAGGCGCACTGAGCCGGCCCTTGCAAGCGCGGCTGTTTTGTCGTCTGATGGCGCCGATTTCCGAAGCATTCCGCTGTCCGCGGCGAGAATGCGGCAAGACAAAGAGATGGAGCGGGTGAGCGCCTTGATGTGAGGCGGCCCCGCTCCGGGAGAGAAAATGTCCACGGTATTCGTTTTCGCCACTGTCATCGTGATGCTGCTGGTGGTGTTCTTCCTGGCCCGCGGGCTCATCAACATGATGCTCGGCGGCAGCCCCCAGCATTCCAACAAGATGATGCAGGCCCGCGTCGCGTTCCAGGCGCTCGCCATCATCCTGATCATGATCACGCTCTGGTTGATGCAATCCGGTCATTGATTTCGCCCGGCAGGCCGCAAATACGTTGTACGGCCTTGCCTTTTGCAACCGGCTTCGCTCAATAGCGACGGACTGAAAGAACTGTGACACAATCATGGTCAAACTGAACAAGATCTACACCCGCACCGGCGATGACGGCACCACCGGACTTGCGAGCGGGCCGCGCCGCAAGAAGGCGGATGTCCGGATGGCGGCGATCGGCGATGTTGACGAGACCAACGCCGCGATCGGCCTTGCGCGGCTGCAGGAGGCCGGCGATTATGACGCGGCGCTCGCACGCATCCAGAACGACCTGTTCGATCTCGGCGCCGATCTGGCAACGCCGGAGACAGGCGAAGCGCTTGGCTATGAGCCGCTCAGGATCGTGGATGCCCAGGTGGCCTGGCTTGAGGCCGAGATCGACCGGCTGAACGAGGCGCTTTCGCCGCTGACCTCGTTCATCCTGCCGGGCGGCAGCGCGCTGGCCGCGCATCTGCACATGGCGCGCACGGTCTGCCGGCGCGCGGAACGGGCGATGACGCGGCTTGCGGAGACGGAAGCCGTCGCGAAGCCGGCATTGCAATATATCAATCGTCTCTCCGACCTGCTGTTCGTCGCGGCCCGTCACGCCAATGGTCAGGGAGAACAGGACGTTTTGTGGGTGCCTGGAAAGAACCGCTGATTGCGCGGCCGAGGTCAAATTGCGGCGAAGTTTTTTGCGTAAGACGGGAAAACAAACTATCCATGTCGCCGATTGGCAAGCGATCATGCCTGAATGGCAGCATGGTCCCCTGCATGAGGCCGGCGGTGGTTCCGGAGATAAGATTTTGCGCGTTCGGCCGGTAACGGCCGTGAGTTTGGAGGTTGAACATGAAAATTCTGGTCCCGGTCAAGCGGGTTGTCGATTACAACGTCAAGATCCGCGTCAAGCCCGATGGCACCGGCGTCGAGCTCGCCAACGTCAAGATGTCGATGAATCCCTTCGATGAAATCGCGGTGGAAGAGGCCTTGCGTCTGAAGGAAGCCGGCAAGGCGGAAGAAGTCGTCGCCGTCTCGATCGGTCCGGCCAAGGCGGAAGAGACGCTGCGCACCGCGCTTGCCATGGGCGCCGACCGCGCGATCCTGATCGCCACCGACGAGACCGTCGAGCCGCTGGCGGTCGCCAAGCTGCTGAAGAAGGTGGCCGAGGAAGAAGCGCCGCAGCTCATCATCCTCGGCAAGCAGGCGATCGACGACGACAGCAACCAGACCGGGCAGATGCTGGCGGCGCTGCTCGGCTGGAGCCAGGCAACCTTTGCTTCCAAGCTGGAGCTCGGCGACGGCGATGCGAAGGTCACCCGCGAAATCGACGGCGGTCTGCAGACGATCTCGATCAAGCTGCCGGCGATCGTGACCACCGATTTGCGCCTCAACGAGCCGCGCTATGCCTCGCTGCCCAACATCATGAAGGCCAAGAAGAAGCCGCTCGACAAGAAGACGCCCGCCGATTACGGCGTCGATTGCGCCCGCCGGCTGGAAGTGCTGAAGACCGAGGAACCCGCCGCGCGCAAGGCCGGGATCAAGGTCGCGTCCGCCGCCGAACTGGTGGACAAGCTGAAAAACGAAGCCGGCGTATTGTAAGGGGAGCCCAGAACATGACGATACTTCTTCTCGCCGAACATGACGGCAACGCCGTTTCCGACCAGACCGCGAAGGCTGCCACCGCCGCTGCCGCGATCGGCGGCGATATCCACGTGCTGGTGGCGGGCAAGGGCTGCTCTGCCGCAGCCGAAGATGCGGCGAAGATCGCCGGCGTCTCCAAGGTGCTTATCGCCGAAAGCGATGCGCTGGCCGAGGCTCTCGCCGAGCCGCTTGCGGCCACCATCCTCGACCTTGCCGGCGGCTATGACGTGATCATGGCGGCAGCGACCGCGATCGGCAAGAATGTGATGCCGCGCGTGGCGGCCCTTCTTGACGTGATGCAGGTGTCCGAAATCATCGAGGTTATCGCGGCCGACACGTTCAAGCGCCCCACCTATGCCGGCAACGCCATCGAGACGGTGAAGTCGCATGACGCCAAGAAGGTGATCACCGTGCGCACGGCAAGCTTCTCCGCCGCCGAGATGACCGGCTCCGCGCCGGTCGAGACGGCCTCCGCCGCTGCCGATCCGGGCCTTTCGAGCTTCGTTGAAAACGCGATCTCGGCCTCCGAACGGCCGGAGCTGACGTCCGCGAAGATCATCATTTCCGGCGGTCGCGCGCTTGGCTCCTCGGAGAAATTCCAGGAGGTCATCCTGCCGGTGGCCGACAAGCTGGGTGCCGCCGTCGGCGCCTCGCGCGCCGCCGTCGATGCCGGCTTTGCGCCGAACGACTGGCAGGTCGGCCAGACCGGCAAGGTGGTCGCCCCCGATCTCTACATCGCCTGCGGCATTTCCGGCGCGATCCAGCATCTGGCCGGCATGAAGGATTCGAAGGTGATCGTCGCGATCAACAAGGACGAGGAAGCGCCGATCTTCCAGGTTGCCGATTACGGCATCGTCGGCGATCTGTTCACGGTTCTGCCGGAGCTTGAAAAGGCGCTTTGAGGCGCGATCTTACGATTGATCCCCGGCCCGCCGGCCGGGGGTTTCGACGGGGCCGCCCGTTGCGAAAACGCGGAGGAAATCATGCCCCAGACCAGCCTGACCATCGAGACAAGCGGCCAGGGCCTCTACGAGTTCACCGAGGAAGCCGCGCGGTTCGTGCGCAACGAGGCGATGAACGAGGCTCTGCTGACGGTGTTCGTGCGGCATACCTCGTGCTCGCTGCTGATCCAGGAAAACGCCGATCCCGACGTTAAGCGCGACCTGAGGGCCTATTTCTCGCGGCTTGCGCCGCCGGCAAATGACCCGTCGATGGGTTATCTCGTCCACCGCCTCGAAGGCCCGGACGATATGCCGGCCCATATCAAATCGGCGCTGACGCAGGTTTCGGTTTCCATCCCGGTTTTCGACGGGCGGCTCGCGCTCGGCACGTGGCAGGGCATCTACCTGTTCGAACACCGCGACCGCCCCCACCGCCGCGAGCTTGTGCTGCATCTGTCTCCCTGAACCGGGACTCGCTATCGGGCCTTGCCCGCCAGAGCGCCCACCTTGTCGAGCCATTTTTCGCGTTGCTTCGGGCTGGCGTTTCGCGCAACGGCAAGGTTCGAAACATGCACCGGCGCAAAGCCGACATAACCCAGAATCTGACGCTTGACCTGTTTGACGATGCCGGCGCCGAGGAACAGGCGAAGGTACCAGGACGGCGTATCCGATGTGATGAAGACGCGTGCGCTTTTGCCCTTCAGCAGCTTGTCCGGCAGGCTCGCCCCCTTTTTCGGTGCGAACGCTTTGCCGGGCAGTAGCACGCGATCGAACAGACCTTTCAGCTTTGCGGGCATACCGCCCCACCACAAGGGATGCGCGACGACAAAATGATCGGACTGCGCCAGCGCAAGCCAGAAGCGTTCGAGATCCGGTTCCAGCTTCGGGGCGTTCTTGTAGCTCGATTGGCCGAAGTCGCTCTCAAACCGCATCGCCGCAAGGTCGAAGCGTTCAACGTGGTGGCCGGACTGACGGGCGCTCATTTCATATCGATCGGCAATCATGCTCGAGAGACTTTGCCGAGCCGGGTGACCGTTGAGGATGACAATGCGTTTATGCGCAGGCGCTGCCGACCGATTTTTCATGGGGGACTCCTAAAAAATGACCGTGGTCACTTTATATAGGAGCTACTATCATCGCGATTCAACAGAAAAATGACTTCGGTCATTTTATTGGCATGAGCAGAAAACCACAGAAGCGAACCCACGAAACGAAAGCGCGCATTCTCGAAGCGGCAAGGCAACTGACGGAAGGAAGGCCGTTCGATGCGGTCTCGATGGATGCCATTGCCCGTCAGTCGGGCGTCGCGAAGGGCTCCCTTTTCGCGCACTTCACCGACAAGAACGGTCTGTTGTCCCATGTGGTGGCGGAGCGCCTGCAGGCGATTGTCGATGACTGGGAGCTGGAAAGGGCCGACGGCAAATCCCGGCTTGAAGAACTCCTCGAACGGAGCATGGCGCTGGTCGATCTGCTGAGCGCGGATCGCGCGGTTCTGCAGATCTATCTGGACTATTCCGGCGCGACGTCTTCCAACGTCTCGGCGCCCTTTTCGGCCAGTCTCGAGGCGCTGGAAAACCGGTTGTTTTCGTTTTTGTCGCATTGGCGCGAGGCTGGCGGCGGCCCGTTTGCGCTGAGAACCGATCTGGATGTCGCAGCGCTCGCCTCCGGCGTTTCGGCCTTTGTCACAACTGCGGCCATTTACCGGGCGTGCGAGCGGATAGGCTCGCGCGCCGAGTGTATCGCGCTTCTGGAAAGCCAGTTCACGGCCTGGCTGGAGGGCCCTATGGCGTAACGGGCGGGTTTAGCCGCCCACCAGCTCGCCGCCATTGGGGTGGAGCACCTGGCCGCTGATATAGGAGGAATCCTCGCAGGCGAGGAACAGCAGGCTGGGGGCCACCTCATTGGGTTGACCAGGGCGCCCGAGCGGCGCGCTCTTTCCGAATGATTCCACCTTTTCCTCGGGGAAGGAGGCCGGGATCAGCGGGGTCCAGATCGGGCCGGGAGCCACGCCGTTGACGCGGATGTTGTCGGAGGCGAGATTGCCCGAAAGCGCCCTGATCAGCGACAGCAGCGCGCCCTTGGTCGAAGAATAGTCGATGAGCAGCGACTGGCCGCGATAGGCGGTGACGGACGTCACCAGAATGATCGACGCGCCGGATTTCAGATGCGGCCGCGCGGCCTTCAACAGGTGGAACGCGCCGAAAATATTGGTCTTGAAGGTGCGGGTGAGCTGCTCCTCGGAAATATCGGCGATGTCATCCTGGGCGTGCTGTTCGGCGGCGTTGTTGACCACCACGTCGAGCTTGCCGAAACGTTCGATGGTCTTGGCCACGAGGTCTTCGGAGGTTTTCGGATCGCCGATGTCACCGGCGAAAATGAAGGCCTCGCCGCCTTCTTCTTCCACATGTTTCAGCGTGATCTCGGCGTCCTCGCTTTCATCCTTGTAATGGATGGCGAGCTTCGCACCCTCGCGCGCAAACAGGATGGATGTCGCCCGCCCGATGCCGGAATCGCCGCCGGTGATGATCACGACCTTGTCCTTCAGCCGGTCGGAGCCCGCAAAGCGCGGCCTATAATCCGGCTGCGGATGCATCTCCTCTTCCGAACCGGGTTGTTTGTTCTGAACCTGTCCTACGGGTGCCTTCGTGCCGGCCATGAGCCTGTCCTTTTCCTGAAACATCCGGCGCGGTCTCCGCGCCTGTCTTTGTGCTAAAGCGATAAGGCGGGCATGTTGTTCCAGCCGTCGGGATACCGGGTACTTGTTGAAGGTTGCCGAATAAGCGGCTGGCCGCCCCGGTCGGTTTTCCCGGCATTTCTTCGCGAAGTGTGTTAGCTTAAGCTTATATGCCTGATGAGGGAGGGGCTCCGGCATGGATCCTCTGCGACAGCGCGCCTTTTTGAAAACAGAAGATTGGAGCTCAAATGAGATATGCCTTTGCAGCAATCGCACTTCTGGCGGCAACGCCCGCCGCCGCCAGCGATCCGATACTGGATGAGGCCGTCGAGTTTACGGGCCAGATCTTCCAGCTCGACACCGGCGTACCGGGCCTCGTGATAGCGGCGGTTCGCGGCGGCGAGAGCGCCGTCTTCGGCTTCGGCGAGATCGCCAAGGGCAGCGGGCGGGAGCCGGATGGCGACACCAGGATCGGCGTCGGGTCGGTGACCAAGACCTTTACCGGCCTTTCTCTGGCAACGCTTGCCGCGGATGGCGCCGTCTCGCTCACCGATCCCGTCGGTCCGCATGCGCGCGTGGTCGATGCGCTGCCCGAGACGGCCGGCCGGGAAATCCGGCTGATCGATCTCGCCACCCATTCGAGCGGCTTGCCGCGCGAGCTTGCAGACGTCGATGGCGTCGAGAAATACAGCGATGAATCCTTCGCCGCCAATCTTTCCGAAAATCCGCCGCTGTTCGCGCCGGGCAGCGGCATCGCCTATTCCAATGTCGGATTCGACGTACTGGCGATGGCGCTTGCCGACATTGGCGGGCAGGACTATGCGGCTCTGCTCAAAGCCGGTGTTCTTGATCGGATCGGTCTCATGTCGACGAGCTACGACCGGCCCACGGGCGAAAACGCCATGACCGGTTATGACTGGAACGGAAACGAAATCGATCCCGGCGAACCGATTGTGAACCGCGAGGGGGCTTCGGGCCTTTACACCACGGCCAACGACATGGTGCGCTACCTGCAATGGAATCTCGACCGTTTCGGAAAGGATGACGCCGAAGTCCGCGCCATCAGCCATGCGGCCTGGCTGATGCGCGATGGCCTCGACCCGGTCATCGGCATGGATGAATCGGGCCATATGAACGCCATGGGGCTCGGCTGGGTGATCATGATGCCTGAGGGCGACCGTCCGCTGATCATCCAGAAGGCCGGCGGCACAAATGGCGTGTTCAGCTATTTGGCGTTTGCGCCGTCGCGCGATGTTGGCGTGTTCATTGCCATCAATCAGTTCAATTTCGCGGCGGGCATGGAAATGGCGGGGATGGTCAACGATCTCATCGGCACTCTCGCGCCGCGCTGAACTGAGCCGTCGGGAAGGCGAATGTCGCTTTCCCGACGCCCTGGCTTTCGCTCAGGCTGAAGTCGCGCGGGCCTCGCTTTCCACCGGAAACAGATGCGCCTTTTCCGGATCGAATACGAGCGTGATCTCGCTTCCGGTCGCAAGCGGGCGATCTTCGGCGAGCGCGGCGACGATGCGCCCGCCGCGGGAAAGCTCGACATTGATCACGGTCTCGGTGCCGAGCCGCTCCACCAGCGTGACCTTGCCGTGCAGCCCGCCCGCCGTGCCGCTTTCCACGACATCGAGATATTGCGGGCGCAGGCCGAGCCGGGCGGTGGCCCTGCCGGCGAAGTCGAAGCGCGTCTTCGGAATGGTGACCGGGTCGAGCGCCTCCGACCTGACGGTGATGCCGTCGCCGGTGGTCTCGATGATATCGACATCCATGAAGTTCATCGAAGGCGAGCCGATGAAGCCGGCGACGAACAGGTTGGCGGGCTCATGGTAAAGCTCCATCGGCGTGCCGACCTGCTGGACCACGCCATCCTTCAGCACCACGATCCGGTCGGCCAGCGTCATCGCCTCGACCTGGTCGTGGGTCACGTAGATCATGGTGGCGTCGAGCTGGTTGTGCAGCTTGCCGATCTCCATGCGCATATCCATCCGAAGCGCCGCATCGAGATTGGAGAGCGGCTCATCGAAGAGGAAGACGGAGGGATTGCGCACGATCGCGCGGCCGATCGCCACCCGCTGGCGCTGGCCGCCGGAAAGCTGCGAGGGGCGGCGGTCGAGCAGGTGCTCCATCTGCAGGATTTTCGCTGCCCGCTGCACCGCCTCCTCCCTCTCCTTCTTCGGCACGCCGGCGATCGTCAACCCGAAGGCGACGTTTTCGCGAACCGACATGTGCGGGAAGATCGCATAGGTCTGGAACACCATGGCGATGCCGCGCTCCTTCGGCTGCAGGTCGTTGACGCGGCGGCCGCCGATTTCGAGCGTGCCGTCGGTAATGTCCTCGAGCCCCGCGATCATTCTGAGCAGCGTGGATTTCCCGCAACCGGAAGGCCCGACGAACACGACGAATTCGCCATCCTTGATATCGAGATCGACGCCCTTGATGACCTCGACCTTGCCATAGGACTTGCGGACCGATTTGAGCGACAGTTCTGCCATTTGTTTCTCCCTCAGCCCTTCACGCCGGTCGACGCGATCGATGCGATGAATGCGCGTTGCAGCACCAGATAGAAGGCCAGCACCGGCACGGTGATCAGCGACAGATAGGCCATGACCTCGCCCCACGGCACGTTGAGCTGGAAGAAGTAGCCGAGCCCGACCATGATCGGCCGGTGGGCCTCGTCCTGCACCACGATCAGCGGCCAGAGATATTGTTCATTGTACATTTTCAGCGCTTTCAGAATGGCGGCGGTGGCGATCACCGGGCCGGAAAGCGGCATCACCACGCGGCGGTAGATCTGCCACCAACTCGCTCCTTCCGCGCGCGCGGCCTCGATCAGCTCGCGCGGCAGGTCCTTGAAATACTGCACGAACAGGAAGATCGTCAGCGCATCGGCGATCCACGGGATGATCTGGACGCGGTAGGTGTTGAGCCAGCCCCAGGAAAAGCCGTCAAGGCCGAGCCAGGGCAGGCGCGAGACGAACAGGAGCAGCGGAATGGCGATCGTCTCGAACGGAATGATCAGAGTGGCAAGCACGATTGACAGCACCACCGCATTGCCGCGCCACCGGACGAAGGTGAACGAGAACGCGCCGAGCGAGCACAGGAACAGCGAGGCCAGCACGGTGATCGTGGTGATCATCACCGAATTGAACACGAACAAGCCGATCGGCGCGCGGCGGAACGCGCCGGCGTAGTTTTCGAGGCTGATATCGCCGACGGGCAGGAAGGCGCGCAGCGAGGACGTGTCGTTCAGAAGCTGGTTGTCCGGCTTCAGCGATGACATCACCATGAACAGCAGCGGCAGCAGGAACACCAGCGCCACCAGCACCAGGACGAGATAGCGGATGGCGAGCCTGAGGCCGTGATTGTCATGCTTGACGTTGGCCATGGCTCAGTTCCTCTCCCGGGTGAAATAGCGCTGCGCCAGCGAGATCGCGAGCACCAGCACGAACAGCACCACCGAGATCGTCGAGCCGCCGGAAATATCCTGCCGCCCATAGCCGCGCTCGACGGCCTGGAACACCAGCGTCTGCGTGCTGTCGAGCGGCCCGCCCTTGGTCATCACGTCGATCTGGGCGAACACGGCGAAGGCCTGCATGGTGATCACCACCAGCACCAGAACGGCGGTGTTGCGCAGCCCCGGCCAGGTGACGTAGCGGAAGGTCTGCCATTTCGACGACCCCTCGATCGCGGCTGCCTCGTAGAGCGTCGGCGGTATCGTCTGCAGACCGGCAAGCCAGATCACCATGTGGAAGCCGACCGCCTGCCAGATCGACATGGCGATGATCGAGCCGAGCGCGGTATGGGTATTGCCGAGCCAGTCCACCGGCTGGAACAGGCCGAAGGTCAGGCCGGATAACAGCGCGTTCAAGAGCCCGTCATTGCCGTCATAGATGAACCGCCAGAGCAGCGACACGACCACGATCGACACCACCACCGGCATGAAGAACACGGCCCGGAACACATTGACGCCGCGTATGCGCTGGTTGATCAGAAGCGCCAATCCCAGCGCCAGTCCCGCCTGCACGGGCGCCGTGACCGCCACGAAGATCAGCGTGTTGACCAGCGCGCGCATGAACACCACGTCGCGCGCCACCACCACATAGGCGGCATTTCCGGCATGGACGCGGAACCATTCGCGCATGCCGAAATACTGCGGGTAGTCGTCGGATCGGGTGAGGGAGCGTACGCGCGGATATTCGAGATTGCCGTCTTCATCGCGCGCCAGACTGCCATCATCGGCGGTTTCCGGTTCCAACTTGATGACATTGAGGCCCAGCAGGTCGCGATAATTCTCCGCGCCGACATAGCGCGTCGGATTGGGCGAAATCAGCCGCTGGTCGGTGAGCGAGAACGCGATCGCCAGAAAGAACGGAAGGATGATGAACAGGCCGATCAGCAGGATCGAGGGCGCCGCAAAAGCCCACCCCGCCCCGTTATTTTCCGTCAGTTTCCGGCTCATGTGTCTGTCCTGTCTTTCGCCGCGGGCGTGCTTGATTTCACAAACGTCATTCGCTGTATGTCGGACGACAAACGCCCGCCCTTTACTCCGCGTCACCCTCGGGCTTGACCCGAGGGTCCAGGCGGCAACCTCCGTCGTGGGAATGGATCCTCGGGTCAAGCCCGAGGATGACCCGGCGAGGAGGAGAGGCATCGCACAGCCGCCGCTCCGTAAATTCACCAAAATCTTCTCGTCCCGCGGAAGGGGGAGATTGGCGCGCAAGCCGCCTTCCCATCAAGCCAAAGGGGCCAGCCGAAGCCAGCCCCTTCCCCTTAACCGCCATGGCCGTAGCCTTGGTTGCGGTCGATGTCGGTGTCGATCTCGTCGACAGCGCCGTCGAGCGTATCGGCGACATCCGCGCCATTGGCGATATCGGCGATCGCCTTCTGGAACACGCTGGTTTCAACCACATAGCCGGGCGTGACCGGCCGCAGTGTTCCCTGCGCATCCGAAAGCCCGTAGAACACGGCAAGCGGCGCGCCTTCCTTATAGAAGTCAGACATGTCGGCGGCAGCCTGCGTGGCAGGCACGAGACCGATGCCGTTGGAGAAATCCGCCAGATACTGGTCCTGAATCGCGAATTCGATGAAGGCAGCGGCCCCCTCCGGATGCTCGGAGGATTCCGAAATGCCGAGCTGCCAGCTCGCCGCGCCGATCTTCGGACCCTCGCCGAAATCGGGCGCGGGCAGGAACACAACGTCATCGAAGGCATCAAGCTTGGCGCGCGCCGTCCAGTTGCCGTTCCAGTCGATGGCGTAATCGCCGTTGATGAAGCCGTTCTGGTGGTCTGCCGGGTCCTGGCTCGGCCCGGGCGCAAGACCGCGTTCGAACAGCGACTGCCACCATTCGCCGAACGCAATCGCCGCCTCGCCGTTCAGCACGCCCTCGGCGCTCTGGTAGTCGGAGCGGTCGACAAGGTCGCCGCCGAAGGATTGCAGGAAGGGCAGGAAGGCATAGGTGTACCACTCGCCGGCATCCGCCATGCCAAGGTTCAGCGGATATTCGAAATCGCCGCTCTCCTTCAGCTTGACCAGAATGTTGTCGAATTCCTCGGCCGTCCAAGGCTCTTCCAGCGTCGGCTTGCGGATGTCGTATTTGTCGAGATAGGACTGCCGGGTCATCATTGCGAGCGCTGCGTCCCACAGGCCCACGGAGTAGATCTTTCCGTCCCATTCGCCGATCGCGCCGGGCAGGAAGCCTTCGAGCTTCGATTCATCAATCGGCAGCGGCTGCATATAGCCGGACCATGCCCAGTTCGGCATGATCGGGCCGTCGACATCAATGATATCCGGCAGATTGCCGGCAAGGGCTGCCGCCGTCACGGAATCATTGTAGGAATCCTCGGGAAAGCTTTCGAGCACCACTTCCCAGTCATCCTGGCTTTCGTTGAAGTCGGAAACGATGTTTTTCAGAATGCTCGATTCCGTCTCGTTGCCGGCGCCGTGATACCACATCGTCAGTTCCGTCGCCGCAAAGCCGGTCGCGGGCAGCGCCGTGGTCGCCATCAGCGAGGCCAGGATGAAAGCTGTCTTCTGCATGTTATCTCCTCCGATAAACTGCGCTCAGGCGGAATTGCCTGGAAGGCGCGGTGGCGTGGCCACCGCAGTGAACGGTCTTCGGGAGGGAATGCCGCGCAAGCGGCGGGCGGGACTGTTCCCCGGCCGAGGCCGGGACCCACGAGGGAAGAGGTGGCGGGGGCCTTCCGGCGCACAGACGAACGGTGAAACGTTCCGCGCGCGCGTCATGTCATGACACCCTCCCCGTGCCAGGACAAAGCCACCCCGCCAGTGTCCTGCCAGAGGCGGGACACATCTGATGGTTAACGGATTACTAACACGAAAGTTCCCCCGGGCTCAACCGGCGGGCGCAATCACTTCCGCCACCGGTCTTCGACCCGGCTTGACCGGTGCGGGGACCCGATCGAAATAGCGCGCCGGCTGCTATTTGAAGCCCATGACGCGGTGGGGAATATAGGGCGCCTCGAGCCGCGAAATCTCGTCCTCGGTGAGGGACAGTTCCAGCGCGCCCGCGGCATCGTCCAGATGATGCGGCTTGGAGGCGCCGATGATCGGGGCGGATACGACTTTCTTCGACAATACCCAGGCCAGCGCCACCTCAGCCATCGGCACGCCGCGTTCCTTGGCGATCGCCTCAACGGCCTCAACCACCTTGCGGTCAGCCTCGGCTGTCTCGGCAAACAGCGTCTTGCCGAATTCATCGGTCTCGGTGCGGTTGGTCGCGGTGTTCCATGGCCGGGTCAGCCGGCCGCGCGCCATCGGGCTCCACGGAATGACGCCGATGCCCTCGGCCTCGCACAACGGCAGCATTTCGCGCTCTTCCTCGCGGTAGAGCAGGTTGACGTAGTTCTGCATGGTCACGAATTTCGTCCAGCCATTCGCCTTCTGGGTGGCGAGCATGGTGGCGAACTGCCAGGCATGCATGGAGGAAGCGCCGATATAACGCGCCTTGCCGGCCTTCACCACGTCGTGGAGCGCTTCCAGCGTTTCCTCGATCTGCACGTCGTAGTCGAAACGGTGGATCTGGTAGAGATCGACATAATCGGTGCCGAGCCGGCGCAGCGAATTGTCGATTTCCTGCATGATCGCCTTGCGCGAAAGGCCCGCGCCGTTAGGTCCTTCATGCATGCGGTTCATCACCTTAGTGGCCAGAACGATCTCCTCGCGCCGGGCGAAGTCCTTCAGCGCGCGGCCGACGATTTCTTCCGAGGTGCCGGCGGAATAGACATTGGCGGTATCGAAGAAGTTGATCCCGTCCTCCACCGCCTTGCGGATGAAGGGCCGGCTTTCCTCCTCGGTAAGCGACCATGGATGGCTGCCCTGGTCGGGCGCGCCATAGGTCATGCAGCCAAGGCAAAGGCGGGAGACATCGAGGCCGGTGCGGCCGAGCTTGACGTATTTCATGGCAGGAAATCCCCGTTTTCGTCAGGGTTGACGATATTTCCGCCGCCGGCAAGACGAAAATGCAGCCGGCGGCGCTGTGGCTTTTCGAGGTCGCGGATCAAGCCGCCTTTTCGAAGGCCTTCCTGCCCTCGGTATCGAGGGCCGCGAACTCCTCGTCCGACAGCGTGATATTGGCCGCCGCGACATTTTCCTCCAGATGCTTGACCTTGGAGGTGCCGGGGATCGGCAGCATGACCGGGCTGCGCTTCAGCACCCAGGCAAGCGCGATCTGGCTCGGGGCGGCGTCGTGCTTCGTGGCGATCTCGTCCAGCAGCGAGCCCTTGTTGGCAAGGTCGCCGGCGGCCAGCGGGAACCACGGAATGAAGCCGATATTGTTTTCCGCACAGTAATCCAGCACCGCCTCGCTGGTGCGGTCGACCAGGTTGTAGCGGTTCTGGACGGTGGCGACGGGGAAGATATTGTTGGCGGCCTCGATTTCGGCGACCGACACTTCGGATAGCCCCGCATGGGCGATCAGGCCCTCATCGAGAAACTCCCTGATCGCGCCGAACTGTTCGTCGGCGGGCACCTTGTCGTCGATGCGGTGAAGCTGCCAGAGGTCGATCTGCTCTACGCCGAGGTTGCGCAGGCTCTTGTGGACCTGCTGGCGGAGGTATTCCGGACGACCGAGCGGGATCCAGGTATTGGGTCTGGTGCGGGTCAGTCCGCCCTTGGTCGCGACTTTCACCTCGTTGTAGGGATGGAGCGCTTCCTTGATCAGCCATTCTGAAATGTCGGGGCCGTAGCTGTCGGCGGTATCGATGAAGTCGACGCCGAGCTCCGGCAGGCGCTTCAGCGTGGCGAGAGCGCCTTCGCGGTCATCGGGTTCGCCCCAGATGCCCTTGCCGGTGATCCGCATGGCGCCATAGCCGAGGCGATTGACCTTCAGCTTGCCGCCGATGGAAAATGTGCCGGCCTTGTCGGCGATTTTGTCAGCCATTATTGTCTCCCGTGTTGGACGAGGTCTGTGCCGTGAGGGCGGATGGGGAATCCGTTTTCGAAACAGGTGGGTCAGTGAAGCCGGGCTTTCAAGAGGAGTGCCGGTACACCGCGGTTGACTCCATAAGACGGAGGATCTTTCCGATTTTATCCGAGAGCGGATCAACCGAAACGAATATTCAGAATTTCAATGCTCTAATAGATAGGTATATTGAAATATTAATTCAATTTTATGTTGTATTCTTTCGGCAATGATGTTTTCATCAATGCAAACATGATTTGATTGTCTACGGTCAGGTCCTATGCCAATTCTGCGGTTTCGAGACCGGGTTTTCCTGTTTGTCCATATTCCCAAATGTGGCGGTGTGTCCATCGAGCGCTATTGTTTCGAGAGCGGCATCAAGATTGCCTTTCTGGACAACGCCTATTTTTCCCTGCCCGCTCCTCAACGATGGAATGTCTCCTCTCCCCAGCATGTCGATGGCTATTCGCTAGCGCGCATGTTTCGCGCCGATTTCTTCGATGGTTGTTTTGCGATGGTCCGCGACCCTGCCGACCGGCTGCGAAGCGCCTTTGCTTTCCAGAAAAATGTCGAGAGAAAAATACCGCCACAGATGACTCTCGACGCCTTTGTCCGCGAACGGTTGCCGGATGCCGCATGCAAGATCGGGGCCTACGACAATCATTTTCTGCCCCAGACCCATTTCATTCCGCCGAACTTCCCATTTTACATCTTCAAACTCGAGGCCGGCATGACGGCCATCAAGCGCCATATCGATCAGGCGGTTTTTGGCGCCGATGTCGCCAGACAGATCGGCCATTTCAACAAGTCCGTTCAAAAAGGTGAATCGGATCAAGAGGAATATTTCCTAGGCAGGGAAGCTACATCCATGGTCGCTGAAATCTACAAGGATGATTTCCAGAAATTCGGCTATCCATCGATCGTACGTCCGCGCGCGGGCGCCTGAAGGGCTTTACCGCTCATTGCCGAAATACTGCTGCGCCAGGTTGCGCACTACGCCATCCTCCTGCAGCGCCAGGAGGCGCACGGTGATCGGCTGGATCAGCGTGTCCTGACCATAGGGCAGGGCGAAGCCGAACTTGTCGGGCGCGAAGATGCGACCGACGACATCGAGGCCGAGTTCGGGGTTCTGGGCCTTGAAATATTCCAGCACCGGCGCATCGCCGACGATCGCGTCGATCTCGGCGCTGCGCAGCGCCGTGACGGCATCGTCCATGCCGGTATAGGTGATGAAGTCGATGCCGTTGCGGCGCATCCGGGTTTCTGCGGTCGAGCCCCGGAACACCCCCACGGTGCGGCCTGGCAGATCGTCCGGCCCGGTGATGTTGCCGGTGATCGCGATACTGGTCATCACGCTGGTGACCGACGAGGTGATATAGGCAACGACGGCGATGCCGATGATCAGCCAGAAGGCCGAGAAGATCTTGCCATACCACCCGAATAGCTTGGCGCGGCCGGGAAGCGTGCCCCGGGTCACGACCAGCATCACGGCATAGAAGCTTTCAGCTATGCCTTCGCGCCAGCGTCTGGGAAAATTCTTGTCGAAATGGCGGTCGAATACTGTCAACCCGACCGTGCCGATGAGGATGAACACGAGCAGCCAGGCGTAGTAGCGCAGGTAGCCGGCCTCCGCGAGACCGTTCCAGACATTGACGAGTGACGACGTGGTCCGGTTATCGATCATGATGCGCAGACCAGAGTCAAACCAGGGTTGCGTGAAATCGACCAGTTCCGCGCGTTCCTCGGTAATCGAGATCGCGCCGACCGCGACATCGACCTCTCTCGCCGCCGTCGCCGCGAGCAGGTCGGCGACGGTCTCATATTCGACATAGGTCGGCTGGATGTTGAAGCCTTCCTCGATCTCCCGCCAGAGTTCGCTCGCCATGCCGGTAATGGTGCCGTCGTCATGTTTGGTGATGAAGGGCGGCAGGACGCGATAGCCGACCCTGATCTGCAGCGGTTCGCCGGTCTGCTGGCTGAGGGAGGGGCCGGCCGTTCCGCACAGCGCCAGAAACATCAATGAAAACAGAAGGCCCCAACGGTGGGGTTTCAGGCATTGGCGTGCTTTTGACATCTGTCGGGCGGTCCTTTCGGTTATCCCCTGTAGATCAGGAGAAGGAAGGCGACGAACAGCAGAAAATGCACCGCGCCCTGCAAAAGATTGGTGCGTCCGCTGGAGAATGTGACGATGCTGACGACGAGGATCAGCACCAGAAGCAGCGCCTCCGTCGGCGCGAGGCCGAGTTGCAGGTTGAGGCCAAGCGCGCTTGAGACCACCAGCATGATCGGCACGGTGAGGCCGATCGTGGCGAGCACGGAGCCGAGGAAAATGTTCACGGAGGATTGCAGCCGCTTGTCGAGCGCGGCCCTGACCCCGCTAATGCCTTCCGGCGTGGTGACCAGGATGGCCATCAGCACGCCGCCGATCACGCCGGGCGCGCCGTGGGATTCGATGATATAGTCGACCGGCTTGGCGAGCTGTTCGACCAGATAAACCACCGGCAGGATGTAGCAGAACAGCAGCGCGACGCTCAGCCACAGCGGGCCGGAAGGCTTCCGGTGCTCTTCGGCGTGCACATTACCGTCATCTGTCGGCTGGGCGAAATAGCCGCGATGTCGTCCCGTCTGCATCATCAGGAAAATGAAATAGAGCCCCGCCGCCATCAGGCCGACCATCACCTTTTGCAGGTCGCTCAGGGTCGGGCCTTCGGTGGAGCGGGTGAAATTCGGCAGGATCAGGCTGAACACGGCGAGCGGAATGATCACGCCCAGATAGGCGTTGGCGCCCTGCAGGTTGAAGGTGAGCTCGCGATGGCGCAGTGCGCCGAGCAGCAGCGAAATGCCCAGCATGCCGCCCATGATGATCATCACAACGGAAAACAGCGTATCGCGCACCAGGGCCGGATTGTTCTCGCCGTTGAGCATCACCGCGGTGATGCTCAAGACCTCGATGCCGGTGATCGACAGCGTCAGAACCAGCGTGCCGAAGGGCTCCCCCAGCCGCTCGGAAATCGCCTCGGCGTGGCGCACGACGCCGATGGCGGACGCTAGGATCACGAAAAAGAACCAGGCGAGCAGAAAGCCAAGCTTCGCCGGATGGCCCATGTCGTGAAAAAGCCTGTCTTCGAATAGGAAGGCGATGATGCTGGTGACGATGGCGATGCCGAGAACGCGCTCGCGTCTGACGAAGGCGATAAGGGAGGGCTGCCCCGCGGTTTCGGGCGCGCTATGCTCGCTGGTCAAGGGCATGCCTCCTGATATCCGACGTTTCCGTCGCTCTGGCTATTCGATTGCCATGTTATCGCCATCTTTTCAACTGGCGAGCGCTTCCGGCGGCGCTTCTCGCGGGAACAGAAACCGCTACTTGGCGCTTGCCTCGTGCCGAGGGTGGACCGGGACTAGTATTCCTTCTCGTAGAATATGCCGCCGGAAGCCTCGCCCCGCGATCCCGCCGCTCCCTTCAGGATAAAGTTGCGGCCGATATCGATGTTGACGCTCGCCCGCGTGCCAGTGTCCCGGCTCTGCTCGATCTCGAGATAGGTGTTGCTGTTCAAGTACTTGCCGACGCTGACTGCGGTATTGCCGGCCGAATCCGTCGTCAGGTCGAGATTGTCGACGCCGAGCACGTCGCGGATCGAGCCGAACAGCGATTGCTCCGTCCCGCCCGTCAACTGAATGACCGCATCGGCGAGCTGGGCGATCTGGAGCGCGGAGAGCTGGGAGGAGGACTGGTTGAACAGCAGTTGCGCCAGGATCTCGTCATCCGGCAGCGCCGGCGTCGAGCTCAGCTTCACCTGCGGGTCGTTGGCCACGCCTTCCAGCGCGATGGTGATCGCGGTGGAGCCGGCATTGGTGTTGGCCCTGAGGTCGATCATCGGGATCAGCGCGCCGCCGAAGGTGATCCGCCCTTGCGTGAAATCGAGCCTGCGGTTGAGGATCGAAAGCCGGCCGCGGATCAGGTCGAAGCCGCCGCTGACGACCGGGTTCTGGGTCGTGCCGGTGATCCGCACATTGCCGCCAAGCTCGGCGTCGACGCCGCGCCCGCGCACGAAGATCGCGTTGGGGGCCGAGATCGTGAGGTCGAGCGCCATGGTGGAGCGGGCTTCGCTGGCCTGAGGCGGAGAAAGCTCCTCCGCCTGCCTGAGAACGGCCTTCGACGCGTCCTGATGCACGATGTCGATCTGCGATATCGAGGCCGGCAGCCGGTCGGGAATGACGATCGCCGTGCGGGCGAGCGTCAGCCGGCCGGCAAGCGTCGGCTGGGTCAGGATCGGCCCCTCCAGCGTCAACGTGCCGTTGGCCGTGGTCGTCAGCAGTCGTCCGTCATTGATGACTGCATTATCGGCAACGAGCTTGAGCGATGCGGGAAAGCCGCCGGTCAGGCCGACGCTGCCGCTGATGGTGAGCGTGCCGCCGGCGGCAAGCCTGCCGGTGATGCCGTCGATCTGCACCTGGTCGCCGGAAAGGGCGATGCGGCCGCCGATATCGTTGAGCGAAATGCCGCGCCTGATGTCGGTCAGCGCGCTGATGGCGAGGTCGACGCCGCCGGAATAGCTCGGGCTCGTCAGCGTGCCGCCGACCGTCATGTTGACATCCGCATTGCCGGAAATGGCGAAACCGGAATTGGCGGCAAGTGCTGCGGCGATCTGCATCGGCAGGCGGCCGTTGATGGAGAGATTCAGCGGCTTGTTGCCGGTGAGTCCGACCGTGCCGGTCGCGCGCGCGTTAATGCCCTGCGCATTGGTGATCGTGGTGTCGGTCGTCACCTGGCTGCCGTCATAACGGCCGGTGGTGGTGATGTTGAAGGGCTGTCCGCCAAGTGCGCTCGTCTGGGCCAGATTGCCGTTGTCGAGGCGGAGATTGTAATCGGCCGTGGGGTTCGCGGTGGTGCCGCCCGCCGTTACCGTGCCCGAGATCGTGCCGCTGGCGCCGAGCGAGGGAACGAACTGGTTGGCGATCGCGGCGGAGACGCCGTTGATATTGGCCGTCAGGTTCAGCCTGTCGCCGACGCTGCCGTTCACGGCCACGGTGCCGCCGCCGATGCCGAGCCTCAGGCTTTCAATATTGGTCGTGCCATTGGCGATGGTGATCCGCCCGGGTTCGACCAGCCGCAGGCCGAGGCCCATCGGCGAGCCTTCGAGGCGCATGAGGTCGATCGTGAGCGTATCCCCGCGGTTCACGGCCGCTTCAAGCGATACCTGCTGTCCGTCGTAGCGGGCCGCGAGATCGAACGTCGTCGTGGTGTCCTCGTTGCTGGCGGTAAGCGTGATGTCGGTGACGGTCTGTCCCGCAACGGCGACGGAACCGAGCGTGATCTTGCCGCTCGCCTTCAGCGCCGCGACATCGGCAACCGTCATGTCGGCGTCGAGATTTCTTGCCGTTATGCCGTTGGTGGTGATGCTGTCGCTTCTGGCGTCGATCGACAGGCCGAGCCTGTCATTGGCATTGTCGAGCGCGATGCGGCCGGAGATCGCGCCTTCGGCCTTCTGACCGGCAAGGCCGGCGAGCAGCTTCAGATCCGGGAAATCGAAGCTGATGCCGCCGGCGGGCTGGAACTTGCTGTTAAGGGTTATATCGCCGGAAAGCGTGTTCTTGCCGACCGCGCCATCAATGCCCGCGATCTCGATCTGGCCGTCATTGGAGGTGACGTTTGCCGACAGCGAAAGCGGAGCACCAGCATAGCTGCCCTTGGCGGTGAGCGCGCCGGAGGGCGACGTCATGTCCGCCTTGCCCTTGATCGTGGCGACGAAATTCTCAAGCGTCTCGCCGGTGATGTCGAGACTGTCGGCTCTCACCGTGGCGTCGATCTCGGGCGCGGTCAACTCGCCGCCGATCGTGGCGTCAAGCACGGCCGAGCCCTTGACCTGCGGCGCGAGCCGTCCAAGTTCGGCGACCGTCGCCTTCAGCGTCGCATCGATCGTCCCTCCGGTGACGCGGACATCGCCGCCGGCCGTCAGCAGCCCGTTTTCAACCTCGAGATTGGAGAGCGCCACGGCGCCGGAAGCGGTCGAGACGAAGAAATCGCTCTCGATCCAGGTCATGTCGTCGATCAGGCCGGCGGCCGCGTCGGGAAGCGCGTCGGCGAGCACGAACAGTCGGGCGTGGCCGGTCGCCTCCTGCGTTTCGAGATCATAATCGACATTGGCGGTGGCGCCGATGCTGCCGCTTTCGAGCGCGATATCGTCGAGCTTCACGGTCCCTTTCGCAAGCGTCACCCGCGTCTTCAGCGAAAGCGGTGCCTCGATCATCCGGTCGAGGCTTGGGTCGCTGAATGCCAGGCTTTCAAGCGAAAGGCCGACGTTGAAAGCGCCGGTGCGGTTGGAAAGATCAAAGCCCTTGCCGTTGGCGGCCAACGAGACGCCGCTTGTCGAAAGCTGCGGCAACGAAAGCTGGGAGAGCGTGACGGATGCCGAAAGGTCCGCGCTTTCCGCCGCCCCGTGCAGGCTGACGCTGGCGTTTTCCAGAGAAAGCGACAGCGTGCCGTCATCGCCCATTGGCATGTAAAACGGCACGGAACCACCATTGACGCCCTCAAGCGCGACCTCAAGATCGTTTTCGCCCTTCGGATCATAGGCGCCCGAAGCGTTCAGCACGAAACTGCCGGTCTCGATCTGGCCCCTGCCGATCGCGATCCGTCCGCCGGGATAAAGCGTCGCCTGGACATCGATGCCGGTCTGCCCTTCGACAAGCGACTGGAATTCCGGCGGGGTCAGCGCGGCGAATTCGCCCTGGCCGGTCACGGTAACGGTGCGCTCGTCCTTTTCGTTCAGCTGGTGGCGGACGTCGATTTCGCCGAGCCTCTCCCCGGAAAGCGCGGCCGTCAGCCGTCCCTTCCAGTCCGAAAGCGGGCCGTCGCCATCGATCGCGATGTTGAGCGCCGGCGTTCCGGGCAGCTTCAGCAGGGTCGCGACCATGCCGCCTTCCGGCTCGTTTACCTCGGCGGTGATGTCGAGGAGGTTCTCGCCCGGCGCATAATCGATATCTGCCTTCACATAGGTGCCGGCGCGGGCGCGATGCTCGATGTCGAGCGCGGTCGAGATCCGGTCGGTCACGGCGCTCACATGGCCGGAGGCGGAAAGCGGATAGGCTTCGCCCACAACGGCCTCGGCGATGTCGATCTGCGGGAAATCGAATTTCTGGATATCAATGCCGATCGGCAGCGAAAAACCGCCGCTCGATTGCGCCTTTTCCGGCGCCGGCTTGCCCGGAACGGGAAGGCGGGCAAGCGAAACCGTGCGCGCCGACAGGTTTTCTGCGGCAAAGCGTCCCCTGAAGAGCGCCATCGGCGACCAGTCGAGCGCGATGCCCTCGACCGTGGCATAGGGCCCCTTGACGTCGGAGATGGTGACGCTGTCGACGGTGAAATTGCCGGTCAGCGGCGCGCTGACGCGACCCACATGGACGGCGAAATCCGGGGAGGCGATCCGTTTGGTGATCTGGCGGACGGCGAAATTCGCGCCGGCATCGGTATAGCCGATCAGGATGACCGCTGCGGCGACAATCACGATCACCAAAGCCAACAGGCTTGCCACCACCTGAAACAGTCGTTTGAAGAACACCGCCATGAAACTCCTCGGGCGCAATTTTCCTTAAGCATTTAGAGCGATTTGCGCGCTTTTCCAATCATGCCATGAAAGGCATGAATGCATCGTCAATTGCAAGGAGGGCGCTAGAAACTCTGTCCGATACCGGCATAGATGCCGTAATGGTCGCCGCCGGGATAGCGGTCAAGAGGAACGGCGACATCGAGGCGGATCGGGCCGAAGCCGGTCAGATAGCGCACGCCGATGCCGGCGCCGGCGCGGATATCGGAAAAGTCGGGGAACTGGTCGGCAGAGACATCGGCTGCATCGATGAACGGCACGACCTGGATGTTTTCGGTCACGCCGATGCGGGCCTCCAGCGTCGCCTCGACATAGGAGCGGCCGCCGGTCTCCTCGCCATTGGCGAGCCGCGGCGAGATCGATTTGTAGGCATAGCCGCGCACGCTGCCGCCGCCGCCGGCATAGAAGCGGTCGTTCGCGGGAATGTCCTTGAGGTCGCCGCCGCCGACAATGGTGCCGGCGCCCACGCGGGCGGCAAGGGTGAAACGGTCATCCTCGCCCGCCGAGAAATAGGTCGAGCCGACGGCATCGAAGGAGGTGAAGAAATTGCCGCCCAGGAAATCATAGGAAGGCTCTGCCGTGGTGATCAGGTAGATGCCCTCGGTCGCATTCAGCGGATCGTTCCTCGTGTCGCGGTCGAAGCCGATCGGCGCGGATAAGGTCAGATAATCCTCGGTGCCGAAGGCGTCCTTGATGTGCGAATAGTCCAGCGTCAGGCCGGCGCTGATCGTGTTGTACTCGTTCTGCTCATAGGTGTAGCTGACGCTACCGGCCACGGATTTGGCGTTATAGGCATCCGGGTTTTCCGTCGCGGTCAGCAGGCTTGCGGTAAACATGCCGGACGGATGGAACAGGCCGGGCTTGGTGAAGGTGATGCCGCCGGCGAGATCGAGCGAGTTGACGCCGTAATCGTCCGAAGCGCCGATCCGGGAAACGCCGGCCTCCAGCCGCAGGCCCTCGGCCTGGCCGAACAGGTTGCGGTGGCCCCAATAGCCTTCGAGCCCGAGACCGTCGATCGACGATACGGTGGCGCCAAAGCCAAAGTAACGGAACTTGCCGTCGCGTACCGTGATCGTCGTCGGCAGCTGGCCGTTGTCGTCCAGCGCGCTCGCCGTGGTGATCGTCACAGAATCGAAGGTGTTCAGCGAGCGCAGCCGGTTGGCGGCGGCGGTGAGTTGCTCGGGCGAATATTGCTCGCCGGGCTTCAGCCGCGAATAGCGCCGGATGAAATCGGGTTCGACGGCCTCCGACCCTTTCACCGCGATCGACCCCAGATCGGCGACCGGACCGTCTTCGGCGCGAATATCGACATCAACGGTGGAATTGGCGTGATCGGCGATCACCTCGCGCCGGGTGATGGTCGCGAACGGGTGGCCCTGGTCCTTGAGCTCAGTGGTGATCTCACGTGCGGCCGCGAGGATCGTGGTCGAATAGGCAGGTTCGCCGGCCACGAGATCGAGCTTTGCAGGGTTGAAGCTTGCCGGCGCACCCTCGAGATTGATCCGGGCGAAGGTAAACATCGGCCCGGCCTCGATCAACACGTTGACGGGGACCGGGTCCTCGCGTCCGAAATTGGGCAGGCCGACGATATCCTCGATCGACTGACCGTTGACGGTGATATTCACAAGCCCGCCATAATAGGCCTTCTCGAACAGCGAGCCGACGAGAATCTGCAGGTCGTCGCGCGCCTTCACCAGTACGCCGAGATCGCCGTCGACCGGCTGGCGCTCGTCGCTGACCAGCGCCGAGCGCCTGCGCAGGAAGCTTTCCAGCTCGCTGTCGCCGCCGGTCACGCTGAATGTCACGGTATAGTGGACGGGGTCCTGGATGGAGGAGATATCAACCTCCTCCTCGCCCCAGAGATGGATGCCGAACAGGCTGAACGCCTGCGCCTCGCCGCTGGCGGCGAAGATCGCAACGGATATCGCCGGCAGCAGTTTGAGTGCGCGGGATATTCCTGAACTTTGCCGTTTTGAACGGGGTACCATCTTCAACTCGAACCGGATCGCAAAATGTACATATGCGATAAAATATTAGCAGGTTTCCAAATGCATAGCCCAAGAAAACCGAAAACCCGGCAACAGCATTAACCGTTGGTTACGGTCGCTGTATGTCGGGTCTGGTTTGCCATGGACAATCGCCGCAATTGACGCGCCTTGGCCGAGCCGCCTCCTCTAAAGGCGGCGGCCCTATGTCTTAGCGATAGCCGGGGGGGCAATCGTCGGTGTATTCGCGGCCGTAGCGGTCACGATAGTAGCACTTGCCGGGCTGGTTCTCGACCGCGCGGCCAACAAGAGCGCCTGCGCCTGCGCCGATTGCGCCGCCGACGAGCGCGCCGCCGAGGCCGCCGCCGTCAATTGCCGTGCCGACCAGGGCGCCGGTGCCGGCGCCGATGGCCGCACCTTCCTGGGTGGGCGTGCAGGCCGTTGCCGCAAGCGAAGCAACGCCGATCACAATTCCTGCAAAAATCTTTTTCATGATTTCCTCATCACCTTTTGCGCTTTGGTTCCGCCGCGATCCGACCGCTCCATTGTCCCGGACCTGATCGCCGCCGTCCCTCACATGCAGCCTGCGGCCGCTCTTCCAACACATACCCGAATAGCGTTCCGGCGAAAAGCAAAAAGGTCTTCTCCCGGCCTATTACGCCTTAGGTAGATGCTTAATGTCCGGGGGAATGATATGTTCCATATTTCTGAAAAATCCGAATCTGTGCGGCAAATTGACCCTGATCAAGTTTTGCCGAGGCGGTTGCGCGTAGGTAAAGTTTGGAATAGTTCAAACTAAGGGCTGATTGTCGCAGGATCAGGAAACAGGCCGCGATACGGGTTGACGGCGCGCGCTCTTCGTCAAATCCTGTCGGAAAACAACAAGGCCGGTGGTGGAGCATCAGGGTAATGGATTTCGAAGCATTCTTCAAAAACGAGTTGGCGGAACTGCATGATGAGGGCCGCTACCGCGTTTTCGCCGAACTGAAGCGTCATCGCGGCGAATTCCCGCGCGCCTCCCGGTTCAAGGATGGCGCCGCCTCCAACGTCACCGTCTGGTGTTCCAACGATTATCTCGGCATGGGCCAGTGTCCCACCGTGATCGCCGCCATGCAGGAGGCGATCGAGGCTTGCGGGGCAGGGGCCGGTGGCACCCGCAATATTTCCGGCACCAATTACTACCACGTCCAGCTAGAGCAGGAACTGGCCGATCTCCACCACAAGGAAGCAGCCCTGATCTTCACCTCCGGCTATGTCTCCAACTGGGCGACGCTCGGTACGCTGGGCGAAAAAATCCCGGGCCTGATCATCTTTTCCGACGCGCTCAACCACGCCTCGATGATCGAGGGCATCCGTCACGGCAAGTCGGCGCGGGCGATCTTCCGCCACAACGACCTCAACGATCTCGAGGCCAAGCTGAAGGCCGCCGATCCGGCTGCACCGAAGCTGATCGCCTTCGAATCGGTCTATTCGATGGATGGCGACATCGCGCCGATCAAGGAAATCTGCGATCTCGCCGACAAATATGGCGCGATGACGTATCTCGACGAGGTCCATGCCGTCGGCATGTACGGCCCGCGCGGCGGCGGCGTCGCCGAACGCGAGGGGCTTATGGACCGGATCACGATCATCGAAGGCACGCTCGGCAAGGCCTTCGGCGTCATGGGCGGCTATATCACTGGCTCGAAGGCGGTCGTCGATTTCATCCGCTCCTTTGCCTCGGGCTTCATTTTCACCACCGCGCTGCCGCCGGCGCTTGCCGCCGGTGCTGTCGCCTCGATCCGCCACCTCAAGGTCAGCCAGATCGAGCGAACCCGCCACCGCGAACGGGTCGAGACGCTGCGCGCCAAGCTCGACCGCCAGGGCATTCCGCACATGGCCAATCCGAGCCATATCGTGCCGGTGATGGTGGGCGACGCCTCCAAGTGCAAGTGGATTTCGGACATTCTGCTCGATGATTTCGGCGTCTATGTCCAGCCGATCAACTATCCGACCGTGCCGCGCAAGACCGAGCGCCTGCGCTTCACGCCGACGCCGCTGCACACCGATGCCGACATGGACCATCTTGTTTCGGCGCTGCATTCGCTGTGGTCGCAGTGTGCCCTGGCGCGCGCCGTCGCTTGATGGCGGCAACATCCGCGCCGGGACGATTTTTTCAGAAGCGGGCGAAACACGGCCCGCTTTTTTCTTGAAGTTTTCGGCCTCCGGCGTTCTGCTCTGGCAAAACCGTAGCGGAGATCTTTCTCATGACAATTGAAACACGTGTAAACGCGGCCATCGACAAGGCCATTGGCGAAAAACGCATCGTGGGCGCCGTCATTATGGTCGCGCGCGGCGATGAACTCGTCTTTTCCCGCGCCGCCGGTCTCGCCGACCGCGAAAGCGGCCAACCCGTTGCCGCAGACACGATTTTCCGCCTTGCCTCCGTCACCAAGCCGATTGTCGCGACGACGGCTCTGGTGATGATGGAGAAGGGGTTGTTTTCGCTTGATGACAAAGTAAGCGATTATCTGCCATGGTTTCGCCCGACCGGGCCGGATGGTGCGCCGGCGGATATCCGGGTTCGTCATCTCCTCACCCACACGACCGGACTGGATTATACCGGCGGCGCCGGGCAACTGCCGCCCGGCGAAACGGTGAATACGGGCCTGACCGATACCGATCTTACCTTCGAGCAGAATTTTTCCAGGCTGAACCATTTTCCGCTCGCCTTTGCGCCCGGCACGGCATGGGCCTATTCCGTGGCGATCGACATTCTCGGCGCGATGCTGTCCTCTGTCGCCGGCGTCGAGCTGGAAGCCGTTATCCGGCAGCATGTCGTCGACCCGCTCGGCATGGACGACACGCGGTTTTCCGTCACCGCTCCGCGACGGCTGGCAACGCCCTATGGCGACGGCGCGCCCGAGCCGGTGCGCATGGGCACGCGCCATACGGTGCATGACGCGGACGGCATCGCCTTCACCTTCGAGCCGGCGCGCATCTTCAATCCCCGCGCCTATCAGTCCGGCGGCGCCGGGATGGCGGGTACGGCCGGCGATTTCCTGAAACTGTTGCAGGACCTTGCCAGTCCCCACGGTCTGCTGACGCCGGAGACCGCCAGGGCGGCGCTTTCCACGCAGACCGGAACGCTCGCCGTGCGGCCGGGCAAGTCATTCGGCTATGTCGGTTCGGTTGTCGTCAACCCGGCGGAAGCCGGAACGGCCTTGCCGGAAGGGGCCGTGACCTGGGGCGGGGTCTACGGCAATTGCTGGGCTCTGGACCCGGCAACCGGCACGGCGGCGGTTATCATGACAAATACCGCCGTCGAAGGATGCAACGGCGCCTTCCCCGAAGAGATATGGCGGGCGATTTTCAGCGCCTGAGCAGGCCGCCTTCTTGCACGGCGAAGCAGCGCACCGCTAAATTGGCGATCAAACAGACCCATCTTCGCTTTCTCGATATCGTGCGGCGGGATCGAAAGTGGCGCAACTGGCGAGGAGCTTCGGATGCAAAAGAAACTTGGCTTTCTGATTTGCGGGGTACAGAAGGGCGGGACAACCGCGCTTTGGCATTTTCTTCGCCAACATCCAGCAATCGGGTTCGGCGTTCGCAAGGAAATGCACTTTTTTGACAATGATACGCTTTCCTGGAACGACATCGATTATGGCTTGCTCCACAGCGAGTACGCCGCGCATACCCCCGGGAGGTTATGGGGTGATGCCACGCCGATCTTAACGTACTGGCCCGAATGTCTCGCGCGAATCCATGCATATTCCCCCACAATCAAGCTGATTGTCTCGCTGCGCGATCCGATAGAACGTGCTTATTCCCACTGGATGATGGAGACTGGGAGAGGAACGGAAACATTAGAGTTCGGGGAGGCAATTCGGCAAGGCCGGGAACGCGTTCGCAGCCAGCCGCGAGGCGTGCACAGGGTTTTCAGCTATGTCGAACGCGGATTTTATGCCGACCAACTCGATCGCCTGTTTACGCTGTTCTCGGCCAAGCAGGTGCTGCTGCTGAGACAGATCGATATCAAAACCCATCACCGTGAGACGCTCGACCGCATTTGCGACTTCCTTGAGATCGAACGCTTCGTCGAGTACCCGGCTGCCGAGCCGGTATTTTCGCCGCACAATTTCGCCAAGCCGCGTATAAGCCAGGCGGATGCTGATTATCTGCGGGAGGTCTACTATGATGATATGAGCCGGCTGAAGCAAAACTACCGCATCGATTTTATGCAAGTCTAAAGGGCGGCACGGCCTGCTTCACGCAGAGGGGCTTTTCCGTCCGGCAGGCGCAAGGGTGGGTTTGCCAGACCTGACCTGTTTCAGCGCCCGCCTTCGGGCCTCGCTATCGGCGGCGAACACGTCTTCGATCGTTCCGGCTGCCGCAAGGTCGAGCAACTCCTCCATCACGCCTTCCGTGATTTCGGCCATTTCCAGAAAACCGCAGCGGCCTTCGATGAAGGCTTCGAGCGCGACTTCCTTGGCGGCGTTCAGCACCGCGCCCTGGAGGCCGCCGCGCGCCATGGCGAGCCGTGCAAGCCGGAGCGCGGGAAAACGGGTCTCGTCGGGCGCTTCGAAATCCAGCCGCGCAAGCTTGGCGAAATCCAGCCTTTCCACCGAAAGCGGGCGGCGCTCGGGATAGGCGAGCGCATAGCCGATGGCGGTGCGCATGTCGGGCGCGCCAAGCTGGGCCAGGATCGAGCCATCGGCATAACCGACCATGGAATGGATGATCGATTGCGGATGGACCACCACCTCCACCTGTTCGGGCGCAAGGTCGAACAGGTGCTGCGCCTCGATCATTTCCAGCGCCTTGTTGAACATCGAGGCGCTGTCGATCGAGATCTTCAGGCCCATCGACCAGTTGGGGTGAGCGCGGGCGGTCGCCGCGTCGACATGGCGCATCTCGTCGAGCGTCATCTGGCGGAACGGGCCGCCGGATGCGGTGATGATCACCCGGTCGAGCGCGCGGCGCTGGTTTTCCTCGAAGACCTGGAAGATCGCGGAATGCTCGCTGTCGACCGGGATCAGCATGCCGCCGCCGCGTTTCACGGCCTCCATGAACAGCGGTCCGGCGGACACCAGGCATTCCTTGTTGGCAAGCGCGATATCCGCGCCGGCGGCGGCCGCCTTCAGCGTCGGGGCGAGGCCGGCCGTGCCGACGATCGCCGCCATCACGATGTCATTGTTGCGGCTGGCCGCCTCGTCGAGACCGCTGGCGCCTGAAGCGGCTTCGATGCCGGTGCCGGAAAGCGCCTGCTTCAGCTCGTCATAGCGGCTTTCATCGGCGGTCACCGCCATAGCGGCGCGGTGTTCGATTGCCAGCCGGGCGAGTGCTGCGACATTGGCATTGCCGGTCACCGCGGTGATCTCGAAGGCGTCCCGGCCGCCGAGCTGGGCGATGACATCGAGCGTGTTGATACCGATGGAGCCGGTCGCGCCGAAGATTGCGATGCGTCGCGTCTGCATGTTTCCGCCTGTCGTTCCTGTCCGTCAGGCTCTAGCGGGTTTTTCGGGCGGACAACAGGGGGCGGGTAGATATTCCCTTGCTTTGTGCCACCGCCTGCCGTCCTGCCGCAAGACACTGGAAAAACCGGGCCCGAGGCTTTATCAAAGTCCGGGGTCGCCTGCTGTGACCGAGAGACGAGGAACGAGGGAGTGCGAGATGGCCGATACTATCAAGCGCGTCGGCGTGATCGGCGCCGGGGCCATGGGCTGCGGCGTCGCCCATGTCTGCGCAGTCGCCGGCTACGACGTCCACCTGATCGACGCCGGACAACAGCAGATCGAGCGCGGGCTTGCCACCATCAACGGCAATCTGGCGCGACAGGTCACCTCCGGCAAGCTTTCCGATGACGACCGCAAGAAGGCGCTGAAGCTGATCACCGCCTCCACCGATCTCCAGGACCTTGCCTCCGCCGATATCGTGATCGAGGCGATCACCGAGGACGAGGCGGAGAAGCGGGCGCTTTACGCGAAACTCTGCCCGATCCTGAAGCCGGAAACCCTGCTGGCCAGCAACACCTCGTCGTTTTCGATCACCCGGCTTGCCGCCGCCACCGATCGGCCGGAGCGGTTCATGGGCGTGCATTTCATGAACCCGGTGCCGGTGATGGAGCTCGTGGAATTGGTGCGCGGCATCGCCACCGAGGAGGCGACCTTCGAAACCGCGCGGGAATTCGTGCGCGCGCTCGGCAAGACGCCGACGGTTTCGGAGGATTTTCCGGCCTTCATCGTCAACCGTATCCTGCTGCCGATGATCAACGAGGCGATCTACGTGCTTTATGAAGGCGTCGGGACCGTCGACCACATCGACACCGCGATGAAGCTGGGCGCCCGCCACCCGATGGGACCGCTGGAGCTTGCCGATTTCATCGGCCTCGATACCTGCCTTTCGGGCATGCAGATGCTGCATGAAGGTCTGGCCGACAACAAGTATCGTCCATGCCCGCTGCTGGTGAAATATGTCGACGCCGGTTGGCTCGGCCGCAAATCCGGCCGCGGGTTCTACGATTATCGCGGCGAGGAGCCGGTGCCCACGCGGTAAGGCGTCAGTTGCAGCAATTGCTGCCGGACGATAGCTCCTCAAGGATCGGACAGTCCGGCCGGTGGTCGCCATGGCAGTGGTCGGCGAGGTGCTGGAGCGTCGCCTTCAGGCCGGCGAGACGGGCAAGCTTCTCGTCGATCTCGGCGATCTTGGCGGTTGCCAGCGCCTTTACTTCGGCGCTTTCGCGGGCGTCGTCGTCATAGAGCGACAGCAGTAGCCGGCATTCCTCGACGGAAAAGCCGAGATCGCGCGAGCGGTGAATGAAATTCAGCCGGTGGACATGATTGGCGGAATAATCGCGATAGCCATTCTCGGCCCGGTCCGCGATGACGAGGCCGATTTCCTCGTAATAGCGGATAGTCTTCGCCGGAAGTCCCGATTGTTTCGCAGCCTGTCCGATGTTCATGGCCAATTTCTCCGATCATCTGTTCAGCAGATGTGATGCCTGCTTCAAAAATCTTCAAGTCCGTGGCCGTTGTCTCGCCGCCTGTCTTCGTGCGACGGTGCTGAACCTTCAAGAAACGGAGTTCGCATGAAGATCACCGGCGGATGCTATTGCGGCAAGGTCCGCTTCGAAGCCGAAATCGATCCGGACGCTGTGGTGATATGCCATTGCACCGATTGTCAGCGCCTGAGCGGCTCGCCCTATCGCACCACCGTTCTCGTGCCCCGTGCCGATGTCGAGATCACGTCCGGCGTGACCCGCAGCTATTGGAAAATGGCCGAGAGCGGACGCAAACGCGAGCAGTTTTTCTGCGAAGACTGCGGCTCGCCGCTGTTTACCGGCGGCGAAGGCGCCGATGAGGACGACTGGGGGATCCGCTGGGGCATGATCGACCAGCGTGAATCGCTGCCGCCGAAACGGCAGATCTGGTGTCGCTCGGCGGTTCCCTGGCTTGACGAGGTCACCGCGCTGCCGGGCGAAGCAACGGAATAGGCTTCAATCCTGCGACAGCGCCATGCGCAGCATGGCCGAGAGGTCTTCATCGCCGCTACCTTTTTCAAGACAGGCCTCGTAGCTGGCAAGAGCGGCATCAATCGCCGGCGTATCGACATCGTAGCTGTCGGCGACGCTGGCGAAAAGCGTGGCGTCCTTCACCGCGCCGCGCACGGGAAAGCCCACGCTCCTGTCATGGCCGCGAATGCGCGGCGCGCGGGCCTTCAGTGCAGGCGTTCCGCCGGGACTGGTCATCAGGATATCGAGCATCTTGTCGAGGCTGAGGCCGGCGCGCTTGCCGGTCATCAGCGCCTCGCGCAGCACTTCCCAATAGCCGCACAGCACCATGTTGTTGACGATCTTGGCGGCAGCCCCGGTGCCCAAGGGGCCGGTGTGGTGAATGCGGTCGGACAGCGTGTCGGCAACCGGCATGAAGCGTTCGAAATCGGCATCCGCGCCGCCGACATAAAGCCCGGCCTTGCCGGAAATTACCAGTTCCGGGCCGCCGGAGATCGGCGCGTCGATGGCGCTGCCGCCCTTGGCCTTGATGCCCGCCGAATAGCGCTTCAGCAAGGCGGGGCTGACTGTCGAGGTTTCGACCACCAGCTTGCCGGGCAGCGAGGTGGTCAGCAGCGCATCGAGCACCGCTTCCACCGCCGCATCGTCGATCAGCGAGGTGAGAATGATATCGGCCTTGCGAGCAAGCGTGGCCGGGTTCAGCGCAACTTCCGCATGGGTCTCGGAGGCAAGCTCCATCGAAACACCGCCGCGCGACCACACCACCAGCGGAAAACCGTAGGCGGAAAGCCGGCGCGCCATGGCGGTGCCCATGCGGCCCATGCCGCAAATCCCGATCGTCTCCTTGTCCGCCATGTCAGGCCGCCTTCGCCTGATGATATTCCTTGATCGCGATCATCCGGATTTCCGGCGCCCGCTCGCTCTCGTAATTCAGCGAGAAACCGTCCTGCGCCATGAACACCGGATCGCCATCGAGGTCGCGGGCGATATCGCCGCGATGGCCGGATATGAATTTTTCCAGATCGGCGTTCTTCTCGGCCGAAATCCAGCGGCAGACGGAAAAACGCGCCATCTCGAACGACACCGGCAGGCCGTATTCCGCCTTCAGCCGCTCCTTCAAGACGTCGAGCTGCAGCGCGCCGACAACGCCGACGATCGCCGGTGAGCCGTCCTCGGGCGTGAAAAGCTGCACTACGCCTTCCTCGGCCATCTGCTGCAGCGCTTCCTTCAGCTTCTTCGCCTTCATCGCGTCCTCAAGGCGGACACGGCGGAGAATTTCCGGAGCGAAGTTGGGCACACCCTGGAACACCAGCGCCTCGCCATCGGTCAGCGTGTCGCCGATTCTCAGCGCGCCGTGGTTCGGAATGCCGACGACATCGCCGGCATAGGCGGTATCGGCGAGCTGGCGCTGCGAGGCGAAGAAGAATTGCGGCGCGGTCAGCCCCATCTGCTTGCCGGTGCGGGCAAGCCGCGCCTTCATGCCGCGCGTCAGCGTGCCGGAGCACACGCGCACGAAGGCGATGCGGTCGCGGTGGTTCGGGTCCATATTGGCCTGGATCTTGAACACGAAGGCGCTCATCTTCGGGTCGGTCGCTTCCACGGTGCGCACATCAGCCACCTGCGCGCGCGGCGCGGGCGCGAAATCGGAAAGCGCGTGGATCAGGTCGCGCACGCCGTTGTTCCGAAGCGCCGAGCCGAAATAGACCGGCGTCATGTGGCCTTCCAGAAACGCCTGCCGGTCGAAGGCCGGATAGCCGTCGATGGCGAGCTCGGCCATTTCCGCCCAGTCCTGGCGCTCGTGTTCGGGCAGCTTTTCGGACACCACTTCCGGGCCGTTCACCTTGATCAGCTCTGTCTGGCTGTCGCCATAGCGCACGGCGCTGTCTTTCAGGTGATAGGTGCCGGCGAAGCTCTTGCCCTGGCCGATCGGCCATGTCATCGGCACGGTGTCGAGCGCCAGCTTTTCCTGCACTTCCTCGAGAATCTCGAACGTGTCGCGGGCCTCGCGGTCCATCTTGTTGACGAAGGTGATGATCGGGATGTCGCGCAGCCGGCAGACCTCGAACAGTTTCAGCGTCCGGGGCTCGATGCCCTTGGCGGCGTCGATCACCATGATCGCGGCATCCACCGCCGTCAGCGTGCGATAGGTGTCGTCAGCGAAGTCCTCGTGGCCGGGGGTGTCGAGCAGGTTGAAGACGGTATTGTCATATTCGAAGGTCATCACCGAGGTGACCACCGAAATGCCGCGTTCGCGCTCGATCTTCATCCAGTCCGAGCGGGTCTGGATGCGGTCCTTCTTCGCCTTCACCTCGCCGGCAAGCTGGATCGCGCCACCGAACAGCAAGAGCTTTTCGGTCAGCGTGGTCTTCCCGGCGTCGGGATGCGAGATGATCGCGAAGGTGCGGCGGCGGGCAACCGCCTCGGCAAGCGTTTCGGGCATCGGTCGAATATCCTGTTGATGGCGGCCTATGTAGCGATTTGGGCTACAAGATGCAATTGACCTGTCGCGCGCCGATGGCGAAGGATGCAGGCGAGATTGATGGGGGCCTCGCAACCCACAATCTCCCCCCTTGAGGGGGAGATGTCGCGAAAGCGACAGAGAGGGGTGAACCCTTTCAACAAACACAGAATAAGCGGCTTTCGCTGCACCCCTCTCTGCCCTGCCGGGCATCTCCCCCTCAAGGGGGGAGATCGGCCAGAGGTGACGTGGTCGTTCAACCTGACGGGTCCTGTGAAGCTGCAATGAACATGGAAACGAAAATGACGCTGAAGCTGAAACGCCTGGAACACGCCGAGGGCATAGAGCCGCCTGCCTACGAAACCTCCGGTTCCGCCGGCATGGATATCCGCGCCGCCATCGACGCGCCGATGACGCTTGAGCCCGGAAAACGCGCGCTGGTGCCCACCGGCTTCATCTTCGAAATCCCGGAAGGCTACGAGGCCCAGATCCGCCCGCGCTCCGGCCTTGCCTTCAAGCACGGCATCACCTGCCTCAACACCCCCGGCACGATCGACAGCGATTATCGCGGCGAAGTGAAAGTGCTGCTCGTCAATCTCGGCGAGGAAGCCTTCACAATCGAACGCGGCATGCGCATCGCCCAGGTCATCATCGCCCCGGTCACGCAGATGCCGGTGACCGTCGTGGACGCGTTGACCGAGACCAAGCGCGGCGCGGGCGGTTTTGGGTCGACGGGTGTTTGAGACGCGGTTTCTGGGCATCCCTAGATAGGCGTATTTCCGCATCTCTCCTGGTGTTGTAGTTTTCCTGAAAAGCAGGCGCAGCGCCTCACGGAGGTTCGTCCATGGACATGATGGAAGCGTTTCAGCGGGTCGGTCTGGCGTTGGCGATCGGGCTCCTGGCCGGGATCGAGCGCGGCTGGCAGGAGCGCGATCTGGCCGACGGGCAGCGCGTCGCCGGCATCCGCACCTTTGCGCTTGTCGGGCTTCTGGGCGGGCTGGCCGGTTATCTCGGCGTTGTGACCGGCACGGCGGTGCCGGCGATGCTGGCCGCCGGGCTGACCGTTGCCTTTGTCGTGTTCGAATATCTGGCCGCGACCCCGCGGCATGATTTCAGCGTCACCGGCGTGATCGCCGCACTCGTGGTGTTTGCGCTCGGCATTGTTTCTGCCACCGGCGATATGCGGCTGGCGGCCGCCGGCGGGGTCGTCACCACCGTGCTACTGGCCGCCCGCCATGCGTTGCACGGTTTTCTCAAGTCCATGACATGGGTGGAGCTGCGTTCCGCGCTCGTGCTTTTGACGATGAGCTTCGTGGCGCTGCCGCTTCTGCCCAACCGCGCGATCGACCCATGGGGCGGGTTCAACCCGTTCTCCGTCTGGCTGATGACGGTGATGATCGCGGCACTTTCCTATGCCGGCTATGTGGCGATGCGCATTGGCGGGCCGGAACGCGGCATCCTGTTTGCCGGGGCCACCGGCGGTATCGTGTCCTCCACGGCGACGACGCTGTCCTTCGCGCGCATTTCCGTTGGCCAGCCGGCGCTGGCGCAAAGGCTCGCGGGCGCGGCGTCGATTGCCGGCGGGCTGTCGTTGGTGCGCTGCTTCGTGATTGCCTCTGTGGTGGCGCCGGTGCTGATGAAGCCGCTGGCCGTGGCGCTTGCGCCGGGGCTATGCGCCTTCCTCGTCGCCGGCTTCCTTCTGAGCCGCAGCCGGGGAAACGCGGAAAAAGGGACCGATCTCGAGCTTTCCAACCCGTTCGAATTGAAGTCGGTGCTGCGGTTCGGCGCGTTGCTGGGCGTCATCAGTTTTCTCGCGAAGGTTCTGGTCAAAGTCCTGGGGCCGGCCAGCATCGTGTTCATCGCGCTCGTCTCCGGCATTCCCGATCTTGACGCCATCACGCTTTCCACTGCGCATCTCGCCGGCAACGCCGTGCCCGTTCATACCGCCGCGATCGCGGTGCTCACGGCGACGGTCTCCAACCTCGTCACCAAGGTGGTGCTGGCCTATGGCAGCGGCACGAGGACCTATGGCGGGCTTCTCGCCCTGGTCACGCTGGCGGTGATCGTCGTGGGCGGCGCGTGTTTCTGGTGGTACAGTGCGTTCTTTCAGTGAAGACGGGCCGGTTGGTTGCGCGATGTGGAATGAATTTGCGGCAGTTGGGCGGTAATTGGAATCGCATTCCCCGGGGATGCGGAGCGTGACCTGTTCTTGCCTCGAATTTCCTCGCCCGCGACCCTACCTAGATTGTAACGAATTCAAGGGAGCACAGTCATGGAACAGAACGGCAAGCCCGGACGCGGGAAGGTATACGGATCCATCCTCGAGACGATCGGCGACACGCCGCTCGTGCGTCTCGACAAACTGGCGAAGGAACATGGCGTCAAGGCCAACCTTCTCGCCAAACTCGAATTCTTCAATCCAATCGCCTCGGTGAAGGACCGTATCGGCTTCGCCATGATCGATGCGCTGGAAAAAGCCGGCAAGATCACGCCCGGCAAGTCCGTGCTGGTGGAGCCGACCTCCGGCAATACCGGCATCGCGCTGGCGTTTGCGGCCGCCGCCAAGGGCTACCGCCTGATCCTCACCATGCCGGAATCGATGTCGATCGAGCGTCGCAAGATGCTGGCGCTGCTCGGCGCGGAACTGGTGCTGACCGAGCCGCCGAAGGGCATGAAGGGCGCTGTCGCCAAGGCCGAGGAGATTGCCGCGGAAACCGAGAACGCGGTGATTCCGCAGCAGTTCGAAAACCCGGCCAATCCGGAAATCCATCGCAACACCACGGCCGAGGAAATCTGGAACGACACCAATGGCGATGTCGATATCTTCGTCTCCGGCATCGGCACGGGCGGCACGATCACCGGCGTCGGCCAGGTGCTGAAGCAGAAGAAGAAGGACGTGCATGTGGTTGCCGTCGAACCTACAGCCTCGCCGGTCCTGTCCGGCGGCTCGCCCGCGCCGCACAAAATCCAGGGCATCGGCGCCGGTTTCGTGCCGGGCGTGCTCGACACCTCGGTCTATGACGAGATCGTGCAGGTCGAAAATGACGACGCCTTCGCGCTCGCCCGCGAAGTGGCCCGTCTCGAGGGCGTGCCGGTCGGCATTTCCTCGGGCGCTGCGCTGAAGGCGGCGATCGAGGTCGGCTCGCGTCCGGAAAACGAGGGCAAGACCATCGTGGCCATCATCCCGTCCTTCGCCGAACGCTACCTGTCGACGGCGCTGTTCGAGGGTCTCGGGCAGTAACGACCTTCCGGTTTTGGTGGAAGGCGCGCGGTGAAAGCTGCGCGCCTTTTTTGTATGCATAGGGGCTGTATTGCTCGCTGTTCGCCCGTTTCGCCCGCCTGAGTGAAATCGATGGCGGCTGGTCTTGCTCCCAGTACTCTCTCCCGCTGGCGGGAGAGATGCCCCGAAGGGGCAGTGAGGGTGGGGCGGCGTTTCAAACTGTAAAGGCGTTCGCGGTGATAGGCTCCCCCCTCACTGTCGCTTTCGCGACATCTCTCCCCTCCGGGGCGAGAAGATTTGGGGGCTATGCGGCGGATGCGATAGGGGCTGCGTAAGGACGGTAGAGGCGTGCCGGTATCTCGGTCGAGCCAGCACCGCTCACATCCCGTGCAGCACATAGGCGGCCTTCACGGCGGCAGACGCCCGGTTTTCCACGCCGAGCTTCACATAGATGGTTTCCAGATGCTTGTTCACCGTGCGGGTGGAAAGGCCGAGGATATCGCCGATATCGCGGTTGGTCTTGCCCTTGGCGATCCAGGCCAGCACTTCGGCCTCGCGCGCGGTCAGCGGGAATTCCTTGCGCAGCGCCTCGTCGTCGCTGACGGGGTTTGCAGGGGTGACGCGGAACAGGTATTCGCTGGCCCCGGTCTTCTCCAGAAAGGCGAGCTGGAACAGCTTTTTGCCGTTTTCGGTGATCGGCAGGATGGCGTCGGGGCTGGCGGACGGTTCGCCGCCTGCAAGCCAGCCCGCAAGCTGGCGCGAAACGAAGCCGAGATCGGCGCCGGCGCCGACCGCGTCATGGATCAGCCGGCTTGCCTGCGGGGTCATCCAGCGGAGCAGCCCGTCAGCATCGCAGGCCAGCAGGTGGCGGCCGGTCGCATCCAGCGCCACCCGCGCGCTCTGGGTCGAGCGGGCATTGGCGAGATGGACGCGGATGCGCGCGCGCAACTCGTCGATATTGATCGGCTTGGTGAGGTAGTCGACCCCGCCGGATTCCAGCGCATGGACGATATGCTCGGTCTCCGAAAGACCGGTCATGAAGATCACCGGCGTGGCCGCCGCCGGTCCGGCCTTCAGCCGCCGGCAGGCCTCGAACCCGTCCATGCCCGGCATGACCGCATCCATCAGTACGATATCCGGCGAAATCCGCTCGACGATCGAAAGCGCGCTCGCGCCAGAGGTCGCGATCAGCACCGAGTAGCCGGAAGCCTCCAGCGCCTCGGTGAGGAAGCTCAGCGCATCCGGGCTGTCATCGACCAGCAGAACGATTTCCTGTGGCTCAGCCATTCCCGTCCTCCTCGGTCGGCAGCAATCTCATGAAACGCAGGAAGCCGTCGAGATCAAAACGATCGACGAAACCCGTCGCCGCCGCGACAAACGGCTTGTGCGTGGCGGCAAGTGCTGCGAGTCTGTCCTTGATGCCCCGGTGATAGCCGATCTCCGCCAGACGGATCAATTCTTCGCGCTCGGTTTTCGGCGGCGGGACGACCCGTTCCGGCGTTTTTGCCGCCTTGACTGGCGCAGCGTCCGCTGCCTGCCGCCATGTCAGACCGAGGTGAATGCCGAGCACGTCTTTCAGCCGCTTCAGATTAACGGGTTTGGACAGCGTGTCGTTGTGGCTGTCATCGCCGTGGCCGATCTCCGCGTCGTCGCCGATATTGGCGGAGAGCATGATGATCGGCCGCGTCAAGCCGCGTTCGCGCAGCGCCGTTGCCAGTTGCCAGCCATTCATGCCGGGCATGCGGATATCGAGCAGGAACAGGTCCGGCGGTTCGATTGCGGTCTGTTCGAGACAGGCCGCGCCGTCTTCGGCAAGCATCACATTGAAGCCGAGCGGGTTCAGGATGTCGGCCATCATGGCGCGGTGATCTTCATTGTCGTCGACAACCATGATCGTGCGGCGCGGACCGTCGTAGACGCCGGTGTCCGCGCCGGCTTGCGGCGGCGTCGGACGGTCGACGGAGGCGAGCATCAGCCGCACCGAGAAGGTCGCGCCCTCGCCGGGGCGGCTTTTGACATCGATATCGCCGCCAAGCGTGTTGACCAGCAGCTTGGTGATCGTGAGGCCGAGACCGAGGCCCGGCTTGTCGCGCGTCCCACCGCGCTCGAATGGCTCGTAGATCCGGCCAAGATGCTTTTCGTCGATGCCGCTACCGGTATCGGTCACGGTGAAGGTGGCAACCTGGCTGCGATAGCGGGCATCGAAGGTCACCGTGCCCGCGTCGGTGAACTTCACCGCGTTCGACAGCAGGTTGACCAGGATCTGGCGCAGGCGCTTTTCGTCGGTGCGAACATAGGCGGGCAGATTCCGGTCGCGCCCGTGACGGAAGGCGAGGCCCTTGGCGCGGGCCTGGGTCTCGAAGATATCGACGATCTGGTCGAGGAACTCGCCAAGATTGATCTCGTTCGAATAGACCTGAAGCCGACCGGATTCGATCCGGGAAATATCGAGCAGCCCGTCGATCAGGCCGGAGAGATAATCGGCCGACCTCCGGATCGACTGGATCGCCGGCTGGCGCGCTTCGGGGATCGCGGGGTCGCGCTCCAGCAACTGGGCATAGCCCGAGACGGCGTTGAGCGGCGTTCTGAGCTCGTGGGAGAGGCCCACCACATAGCGGCTTTTGGCGCGGTTGGCGGATTCGGCGGCCTCCTTGGCGGCCTGCAGCGCCGCATCGGTTTTCTCGTGCGCCGCGATTTCCTTGAGCAGCAGTGTGGTCTGGCGCGAGGATTCTTCCTCGGCCACCTTGCGGCTGTCCTGGGCCAGCACGAAAAACCAGGCGACCACGCCGGCAATCAGGGCGAAGACGAAGAATACGATCAGCGCGGTGTTGTATACCACCACCTGCGTTTCCGGCGCCGCCCGCGCGGTCTGATAGGCGATCATCGCCAGGATCGCGCCGATGGCGGTGGTCGAAAGCGCGAGCGTGATGCCGTAGCGCCCGAGCCGTGTGGCAAGCTGGGCGACGATCCGCGCCGGCAGCAGCTTGTGGGCGACGGTACCAAGCTGGGCCTCGAACTTGGCGTTCGGCTTGCAAAGATCGTGGCAGCGGCTGTCGAGCGAGCAGCACAGCGAACAGATCGGCCCGGCATAGGCGGGGCACCACGCCATGTCCTCCGGCTCGAAGGCGTGTTCGCAGATCGAGCAGGTGATCGCCGTCTTTTCCTGCCAGCCCTTGCGCTGGCGGCGGGCGAGATAATAACGACCGCCAGTGGCATAGGCGAGTACGGGAGAGGCGATCAGCGCGACGGCAAGCGCGATGAACGGCGCGAAGGAAACCGCGAGCGTGCCGAACAGGCCGAAATGGGCGGCAAGGGCGATCGCGCCTGAGAGGAACATCGCGCCCAGGCCGACCGGATTGATGTCATAGAGGTGGGCGCGCTTGAACTCGATGCCGGGCGGCGAAAGGCCGAGCGGCTTGTTGATGAACAGATCCGCCGAAATCGTCGACAGCCATGCCATGGCGACGATCGAGAACACGCTGAGTGCGGCCTCCAGCAGCCGGTAGATGCCGAGCTGCATGAGTAGAAGCGCGATCGCGACGTTGAACACCAGCCACACCACCCGGCCCGGATGGCTGTGGGTCAGCCGCGAGAAGAAGTTCGACCAGGCAAGCGATCCGGCATAGGCGTTCATCACGTTGATCTTGAGCTGGGAGACAACCACGAAGGCGGCCATCAGCATCAGCGCCGCCGTCTGGTTCGGGATCATGTAGCCGAAGGCGGTGAGGTACATATGGGCCGGATCGGCGGCCTCGCTCGCCGGCATGCCGGTGGAAAGCGCGAGCACCGCCAGGAACGACCCCGCCATCAGCTTCGGCACGCCGACCACCACCCAGCCGGGACCGGCGAGGAAGATCGCAATGCGGTGGTGGAGCCTGGGCTTGCCGGTCGCGGGCAGAAAGCGCAGGAAGTCGACCTGCTCGCCGATCTGCGGCATCAGCGCGAAGATCACGCCGGCCGCCGCCGCAAAGCCGGCAAGCGTGAACGGCGCGGCCATGCCCGGCTCCGACGCGTCCGCGTTCAGCCCGCCAAAGGCCCGCCACAGCTCGAATTTCTCGAAGTCCATGAAGGCGATGAAGATGAACGGCGCGATGTTGAGCACGATCCAGAATGGCTGGGTGATCAACTGGAACCGCGAGATCATCTGCACGCCATAGGTGACGAGCGGGATCACCACCACGGCGGAGATGACGTAGCTGATCCAGAGCGGTATGCCGAAGGCAAGCTTCAGCGCGCCCGACATGATCGAGGCTTCGATTGCAAACAGGATGAAGGTGAAGCTGGCGTAGATCAGCGAGGTGACCGTGGAGCCGATATAGCCAAAGGATGCGCCGCGCGTCAGAAGGTCGATATCGACGCCGTGGCGGATCGCGTAGCGCGCGATCGGCAGGCCGGCGAGCAGCATCACGACCGAGGCGACGATCGCGGCATAAAACGCGTTGGTGGTGCCGTAGGAGAGCGTGATCGTGCCGCCGATCGCCTCCAGCGCCAGAAACGAGATCGCGCCGATCGCGGTCTGCGAAATCCGGCTCGATGAAAACCGCCGCGCGCTCTTGGCGGTGAAGCGCAGCGCGTAGTCTTCCAGCGTCTGGTTGGCGACCCAGCGGTTATATTCGCGCCGGACCGGTATGATGCGTTGGCGTGGTGTCATCAATCGCTCGCAAGGAGAGGTGAGACAAATGTTTCGGCATACCGGGCGCTTGGCAAGCAAAAACGCGTGGATATCCGCCCTTGCCGCCGCACTTTTTCCTTTTTCGTTACAATGTTATGCTGAACGCGTGCAGGAAGGTCCAACGCGCAGCATCAAAGAGGGGCATCATGGCAAAAGCAGAGAGTGAAACCGCCGGTCACGGCCAGACCTTCGGCACCGAGGGCATCACGCCAATGGATCGGCCGAGCGCGGTGACCCGTTTCTTCATGGGCATCGTCAACTGCGCCGAAAAGCTCAATCTGAAATATGCCATCCACGGCAATCCGCCGGTCTATGACAATGCCACCTTCCCGTGGTCGAAGGAGGTCGAGGCGGCAGCGCCCGCAATTCGCGCCGAACTCGACAAGATATTGCTGCGCCAGTCGGAGCTGCCAAGCTTTCAGGACATCTCGACCGATGTGAAGACGATCTCCGACGACAATCACTGGAAGACCTTCTTCCTGCTCGGCTACGGGCTGAAATCGGAGCAGAACATCAAGGCCTGCCCGAAGACCTGGGAGGCGATGCAGAAGATCCCCGGCCTCACCACGGTGATGTTCTCGATCTTCGAGCCCGGCAAGCACCTGCCGGCCCATCGCGGCCCCTATAACGGCGTGCTGCGCCTCCATCTCGGCATGATCGTGCCCGAGGCCGAGCCCGATCAGCTCGCCATCCGCGTCAAGGACCAGATCTGCCACTGGGAAGAGGGCAAGGTGCTGATCTTCGACGATGCCTATGAGCACGAGGCCTGGAACCACACCGACAAGACCCGCGTGGTGCTGTTCGTCGATTTCGTCAAGCCGACCCGTTTCCCGGCCAAAATGGTCAACTGGATGCTGATGAACCTCGCCGTGTTCACGCCCTTCATCCGCGAGGGGCTGGATAACCACAAGGACTGGGAAAAGAAGTTCTACGCCGAGGCCGAGGCGCTCCGCAACCGGCCGTGAGGAAGGGGTTTGTTGGCTTTCTGGACTCGCAGGACACGTATTTCAGACGCTGCGATGGTGCTCGGAACTCGTAGTTCCTGCCAAAGCCTCGCCCCCCCGGCAAACAATCTCCCCCCTTGAGGGGGAGATGCCCCGACAGGGGCAGAGAGGGGTGAACCCTCTCCGAGAGCACGGTGTTTGCGGCTTTTAGGGCTTACGCCCTTTACCCCTCTCTGTCGCGTTCGCGACATCTCCCCCTCAAGGGGGGAGATTGTTGGCTGAGAGGTTTTGAGAATAACGACTCCCGGAAGTTCACTGAAATCGTACAAACCGTAGCGGCCCGCAGACGCGTGAGACGAAAGGCAACCCGGTCTGCGTGTCCGCCCGCTTGACTTGCGGCCATCACGCGGGCTAATTGCGCGCGGCTGCTGACGCCTGCCGCCCGCGCGCCGAAACGGCGATGGTGAAGTCAGTCCGATCTTCGGTTTTTCGTTTCTCCAGCGACACTCGAAGCATAAGGCAATGCGGGTACCGTGCGTGGCCGTTCCGGCGGCATGAGTGTCCTTGAAGGGCAACGAAAATGTCTGATGTCGCTTCGCCCCGCGCGAATCCTTATCTTCTGGGCCCGGTCGGGCCGCTGTTTCTGAGAACCGCCGCGCCCATCGTTCTGCTGATGCTTGTCAGCGGGCTCTACACCATCGTCGACGCGATTTTTCTCGGCCTGCTCGTCGGTCCCCGCGCGCTCGCGGCCGTCACGCTGGTCTTTCCGATCTTCATGGCGGTGGCGGCGCTGTCGACGCTGGTGTCCTCCGGCATGGCCTCCATTCTGGCGCGACGGCTCGGCGCCGGCGATGATGACGGCGCGCAGGCGGTGCTGCAATCCGCGATGATGCTGTCGCTGGTTGTGGCCGTGCTGCTGATGGCATTCTATCTCACGCTCGGCGTCAGGCTCGTCGACTGGTTTTCGGAGGGTGATGCCGGGCTTGCTTCGATGGCGAAGACCTATCTGGCATTCGTGATTTTCGGCAGTCCGCTGCAATTCGTGATCTCGATTCAGGGCGATGCCCTGCGCTCCGAGGGCAAGCCGGGGGTGATGGCCGGGATCGGCGTTCTGGTCACGCTCGCCAATATCGGCTTCAACTATGTCTTGATCGCCGGCCTTGGCTGGGGCGTTGCCGGATCGGCGATCGGCACGCTGGCGGCGCAGACCGTCGCCATGGGCGTCGTCATCTGGCTCAGGCTTTCCGGCCGCACCCCGCTTGCGCTCGCGCGCCGCACCGGTCACCGGCTGATGGAGGCATGGCCGCGCATTCTCGCGCTCGGCCTGCCGCCCTCTCTCGGGCTTGCCGGCACCAGTCTTTCGGCCGGCTGCTACATTATCGGCATCGGCATCTGGAGCGGCGACAACCACGATATCGCGATCGCCGCCTATGGCATCGCCTCGCGGCTTCTGACCTTTGCCTTTCTGCCGCTCCTGGGGCTGAACTTCGCCTGCCAGTCGATCGTCGGCAATAATTTCGGCGCGCATCTGTTCGGCCGCTCGGACCGGACGCTTCTGGTGGGCCTCGCCACGGGGCTTGGCTACGGGTTTGCCGTCGAGCTTGCCTTTATCGTCGGGGCAAGGCCGATCGCCGCGCTGTTCGTCACCGACCCGGCGGTGATCGCCGAGGCAGTCCACATCGTGCGGATCGTGACGGCGGCTTACGTCCTCGTCGCGCCGCTGATGGTGCTTGCCGGCTATTTCCAGGCGCTCGGCATGGCCACCAGGGCGGCGGCGATCACGCTCGGGCGGACCTATGTGTTCACTCTGCCGCTGATCTTCATCCTGCCGTTCATCTTCGGCGAGACGGGCTTGTGGATGGCGGCGCCGACAAGCGATCTCGGCATGTTGGCGATCGCGATCACGGTGCTGTGGCTGAACCGGCGCAGGGCGCGGCTCGGCCTGTTTTACGGAAACCGGGAAACTACGATCGCGGCAGAAGCGGCCTGAGCCGCCTCGAAGCTGCGGGCGCGTATCAGGCCTTCAAGACCTTGTCCGGGTTCATGATGCCGGCGGGATCGAAGGCCTTCTTGATCCGCTGCATCAGCTCGATCTCGATCGGCTCGCGAATGCGCGCCAGTTCGTCGCGCTTCAGGCGGCCGATGCCGTGCTCGGCGGAAATCGAGCCGCCATGGGCGAGCACGATCGCGTGGACGATTGCGTTGACCTCGCCCCAGCGAGCTAGGAAGGCGGCCTTGTCGGCGCCTTCCGGCTGCGAGATGTTGTAGTGGATATTGCCGTCGCCGAGATGACCGAAGGCGCAGATGCGCGCGCCCGGCACGGCCGCCATCACTGCCGCATCCGCCTCGTGCAGGAAGGCGGGTACGGCGGAGACGGGCACCGAGACATCGTGCTTGATCGAGCCGCCCTCCGGCTTCTGCGCCTCCGACATGGTTTCGCGCATATGCCAGAGTTCGGCCATTTCGGCCTCGGACTTGGCGATCACGGCGTCTTCCATCAGCCCCTGCTCGAACGCCTCTTCCAGCAATGCCGTAATCATGGCGTCGGCAGATTCCTGGCTGTCAGAGGTCGAAACATCGATCAGCGTGTACCAGGGATAAGTCGCCGACAGCGGGTTACGCGCGCCCTCGGTATGCTTGACCGTGAAGGCGAAGGCCATCTCGGCCATGAGCTCGAAGCCGGTCAGCGCGGAGGCGCAACGATCTGCGGCGAGATTGAACAGCGCCAGCGCCTTTTCCGGGGAGGCGACCCCGGCAAAGGCCACCTGATGGCCTTTCGGGCGGGGGAACAGCTTCAGCACCGCGCCGGTGATGATGCCGAGCGTGCCTTCCGCGCCGATGAACAGGTCGCGCAAATCGTAGCCGGTGTTGTCCTTCTTCAGCGAGCGCAGGCCGTTCCAGATCTCGCCGGTGGGCAGCACGACTTCAAGGCCGAGGCAGAGATTGCGCATATTGCCATAGGCAAGCACGGCCGTGCCGCCGGCATTGGTCGCAAGATTGCCGCCGATGCGCGCCGAGCCTTCGGAGCCGAGCGACAGCGGAAACAGCCGGTCGTTGTCGGCCGCCGCCTTTTGCGCCTCGGCAAGGATCACGCCGCCATCGACCACCATGAAGTTGCCGGCTGCATCGATCTTGCGGATTGTGGTCATGCGCTCCAGTGAGAGCACGATGTCGCAGCCCTCTTCGCGCGGAACCGCGCCGCCGACATGGCCGGTGCGCCCGGAGGCGGGCACCACCGGGGTTTTCGTTTCGCTCGCAAGCTTCATGATCGCGGCGACCTCGGCGGTCGAGCCCGGCTTCAGCACAAGCGCCGTCGCGCCGTGGTAGAGCCCGCGGGTTTCGGTGAGATAGGGCGCGATGTCGTCGAGCTCGGTCAGGGCGTGGCTTGCGCCGACGATATCGGTAAAGCGAGCGATCAGGTCTTTCTCAGGGCCGGGCATTCAGTCGTAGTCCTTGGGGCGGGGGGCCGCGGCGCGGGCGAGCCGGTCGTTGATCGCCTCGCCGATGCCATCATGGGGAATGGGCGTCACGGCGATCGCGCTGGCGCCGCTCAGATCGGCCTGTTTCATCACGTCATAGAGCCGGCTTGCAGCCTCCGCGGTGTCTGCGGTCTTGGAGAGCTGCAGCGTGACATGGGCGGCCGCGGCATTGTCGATCTCGGGCGCGCCGAACATGATCAGCGCCTCGCCGGGTTCGACATGGGTGGCATTGAGGCGGACGGCGGCGTTCGGCGCGTAATGCGAGGTCATCATGCCGGGAGCTTCGATCGCACCGGGGCTGGCGGGCCGCGTCACCGAAAGTCCCGTCAGCCGTTCGACCGCCTCGGCAGGGATGCCGCCCGGCCTCAGAAGGGTGATGGTCTCGCCATCGACCTTGAGGATCGTTGATTCGACCCCGACGATCGCGGGCCCGGCATCGATGATCAGTTGCAACCGGTCGCCGAGATCGGCCTCCACATGATGCGCCGTGGTCGGGCTCAGCCGGCCGGAGCGGTTGGCGCTCGGGGCGGCAAGTGGGCGGCCGGTTTCGGCGATCAGCCGGCCGGCGAAGCCGCGCGGCACCCGGACGGCGACCGTGGAAAGCCCGGCGGTGGCTGCGGTTGCGATGCCCGCATCCGGCTTCAGCGGCAGCACCAGCGTCAGCGGACCCGGCCAGAAGGCCTCGGCAAGTTCGCGCGCAAGCGGCGAGAACGCGGCAAAGCGCTCCGCCATCGCAAGGTCGGCCATATGGCAGATCAGCGGATTGAAGGATGGCCGGTTCTTGGCGGCGTAGATTTTCGCGATCGCTTGGGCGTCGGTGGCGTCGCCGGCAAGGCCGTAGACGGTTTCGGTCGGGATCGCGACCAGCTCGCCCGCGACCAGCAACTGTCGGCCCTCCGTCAGCGCAAGCTCTTCTTCCCGGCTGATGTCGATGATCCGCGCCATGGTATTCCCGCCCTTCCTGTTCCATCATCGTTTAAAACAACCCAAACGCGGAACAAAGGATTTTCTAATGCGACGGATTTTCTCGGGCGGAATTTACGAGAAGAAGATCGGCTATTGCCGCGCCGTGGTCGCGGGCGGCTTCGTGCATGTGGCGGGCACCACTGCACAGGGCGCCGATATTCCGGCCGATGTGGAGGGCCAGTGCCGCTCGGCATTGGCGGCGATCGAAAAGGCGCTCGTAGAGGCCGGCTCGAGCTTTGCCGATGTCGTGCGGGTCACCTACTACCTGCCGCATGCGCCGGATTTCGAGGTCTGCTGGCCGCTGCTGGCGAAAACCTTCGGCGACAACCCGCCGGCGGCGACCATGATCGAATGCGGCCTGATCGACCCGAAATACCGGATCGAGATCGAAGTCACGGCGCTGGCGCGCGGGTGACGGGCAAAAGACGCGTGTCGTCTTTTCCGAAAGTCATGTCGTGAATGGAATGCATGCCGAAGGGCGCGGGTGATTAAATGAAAATTATTGCCCGTCTTCGCCCCGGAGGCCGCCATGACGATACGCCAGAAGATGCTGGAAGAGCTGAAGAACCGCCGCGACGGTTTCACGCTCGCCCGGCCGTTTTATACCGACCCGGATTATTTCCGCGTCGACATGGAGAATTTCTATTATCGCGACTGGCTGTTCGTCGCCCATGATTGCGAACTGCCGCGTCCGGGCAATTACCTGACGATCCAGATCGGCGATTATTCGGTGATCCTCACGCGCGGGCGCGACAAGCAAATCCGGGCGCTGCACAATTCCTGCCGCCATCGCGGCTCGCGCGTCTGCTCCGCGGAAAAGGGCACTACCGCCAAGCTCGTCTGTCCCTATCACCAGTGGACCTATGATCTCGACGGCTCGCTGCAATATGTCCGCCACATGGGCGAGGATTTCGACAAGGCGCAATTCGGGCTGAAGCCGGTGCATTGCGAGAGCATCGAGGGCTATATCTTCATCTGCCTCGCCGATGACGCGCCCGATATCGCGCCGCTGAGGGAGAAGATCACGCCCTATATCGCGCCGCATAACATCCGCGAGACCAAGGTCGCCTTCAAGAGCTCGATCGTCGAGAAGGGCAACTGGAAGCTCGTCTGGGAAAACAATCGCGAGTGCTATCACTGCGCCGCCAATCACCCGGAGCTTTGCCGCACCTATCCCGAGGCCGCCTCCGTCTCCGGCGTGCAGGGGATGATGGATGATCCGGAAATCCAGGCGCATTGGGCGCATTGCGAGGCGGCGGGGCTGGAGGCAAGGTTCTTCCTCAATCCCGATGGCCAGTTTCGCATTGCCCGCATGCCGTTGATCGCCGGCGCGGAAAGCTACACCATGTCGGGCCAGCGCGCGGTCAGGAAGCCGATGGGGCCAAAAACGGCTGCAGCCAGCATCGGCACGCTGCTTCTGTTTCATTACCCCACCACCTGGAACCATTTCCTGGGCGATCACGCGATTTCCTTCCGCGTGCTGCCGCTCGGGCCGGAGGAAACCGAGGTCACCACCACCTGGATGGTGCCGAAGGACGCGGTCGAGGGCATCGATTACGATCTCGAGGAACTCACCCATGTCTGGACCTTCACCAACGACCAGGACCGCCAGATCGTGGAAGAGAACGCGCGCGGCATCCGCTCGCCCGCCTATGAGCCCGGCCCCTATTGCGAAGAGGATGAGGGCGGCGTGATGCAGTTCGTCGAATGGTACGCGAACACTTCGATTTCGCGGCTTTCCGACACCGCCGCGCCGCTGTCGATCGTTGCCTGACATGATCAAGCCGCAGCCCTTCAAGCATATCGACGAGATGGTGCCGTGGAATGGCCGCGAGCATATGCTCGAATGCGTGGCCTGGACGCCGGAAGCGCCCGACGTGATGACCTTCACCTTCAAGGCGGAGCAGGAGAATATCTGGTTCCGCTATATGCCGGGCCAGTATATCACGCTGGAACTTCCTGTTGGTCCCGAGCCGATCCTCAGGACCTACACGATCTCCTCCAGCCCGACCCGTCCCTTTACCATCGCCGTGACGGTGAAGGCGCAGAAGGACAGCATCGGCACGCGCTGGATGTTCGAGAACCTGCATCCGGGCATGAAGCTGAAGGCGATCGGCCCGCTTGGGGACTTCTCCTATGTCACCAAGCCGGCGGAGAAATACCTGTTCATCTCGGCGGGCTCGGGGATCACGCCGATGATGTCGATGACGCGCGATCTCGGCGACCGCGATCCCGATACCGATATTGCCTTCATCCACTGCGCCCGCTCGCCCAACGACATCATCTTCCGCTGGGAGCTGGAGTACAAGGCGCGCTACATGCCGTTCTTCAATCTCGGCTTCATCGTCACCGAGCTGGAGCGCACCCAGCTCTGGTCCGGGCTGAAGGGCTTTATCGACCGCGCCAAGATCGCGCTCTTGGTGCCGGATTTTCTTGAGCGTCGGGTGTTCTGCTGCGGCCCGGATCCGTTCATGGCGACGGTCCGGGATTCGCTTGAAAGCTCCAGCTTCGACATGGAAAACAACTATTTCCAGGAGACCTTCAAGCCGGAAGCGCCGACGCCGGCGGTCTTTGTGGGCGAGAGCGCGGACGAGGACAGGCGGCTGGTGATCGAATTCGCCGATTCGGGCGTGCGCGCCGAGGTGCCGCCCGGCTTCACGATCCTGCAGACCGCCCGCAATGCCGGCGTCCGCATCCCCGCCGCCTGCGAGAGCGGCATCTGCGGCACCTGCCGCACCATGTGCAAATCCGGCAAGGTCGACATGCAGCACAATGGCGGCATTCTCGATGACGAGATCGAGGAGGGCTATATCCTCGCCTGCTGCTCCCGTCCGCTGACCGATGTCGAGGTGGAGGCCTGAGGATCAGACTTCGTCTGCCTCGAGGCTTTCTCTGATAAGCGCGACCAGCCGATCGCCGGCGGTTTCAAGCGCATCGGAGTTGTCGATCGTCACCACGTCGAAATCGCCGTGAACCGCCATGGTCGAGCGGGCGAGGCGGGCGGCAATCTGTTCGGCGCTTTCGCGGCCGCGCGCGGCAAGTCTCGCAGCAAGGATTTCAGGCCGGGCAGTGACGTTGACCACGGTGAGTCGGGCAAAGGCCGAGCGGAAATCATCGAGCGCCTTGCGCGAACCGTTGCAGAGCGCCACCCCGCCATTGGCGACGAAGGCGCGGTGTTCGGCCGGTATGCCGTAGTCCAGCCCATGGGCGGACCATGAAACCGCAAAGTCGCCCACAGCCTTTTTTGCCGCGAAGGCGTCCGGTGTCATGGTCTCGTGGATCTCGCTGTCGTGGTCGCTCGGCCGGGTGATTACGCGCCGCACCACGGCAAAGCGCGGATGGCTTCGAAGGACGGTAGCTGCGTAGTTGATCACGCTGTCCTTGCCCGCTCCGCTCGGGCCGACTACGACAATCATCCTGCCCGGCTCTGCCATCCGGTCAGGCCACCCGCTTGCCCGCCCGCCAGACCGCGCGTGTCACAGGCGCGCCGGCGGGGCGGTGGACGCGCACCAGATCGGCCCTCAGCCCCGGCGCGATCCGTCCGCGATCGTCGAGCTTCACGGCCCTCGCCGGCGTCGCCGTCACCATCTGGAGCGCGCGCGGCAGGCTGATCGTTTCGATCGTATCGGCGAGGATGAACGGAGCATAGAGCAGGCTGAAGGGCACGTAATCCGATGATAGCACATCGAGCACGCCGCGTTCGGCGAGATCGCGGGCGGCGATATTGCCGGAATGCGACTTGCCGCGCACCACATTGGGCGCGCCCATCAGCACCGACATTCCAGCCTTGTGCGAGGCGTTGGCGGCCTCGAGACTCGTCGGAAACTCGGCGACCGCAACGCCGTGGCCGATCGCCTCTTCCACATGGGCAAGCGTGGCGTCGTCGTGGCTGGCAATCGCGATGCCGCGGGCGGCGCAGTGTTCAGAAATCATCTGCCGGTGCCGCCCGGCATATTTTTCCGACTGGCCCTGACGCTCCGCGACGAAGGCGGCGAACGCCTCATCGGAAAGCCCGCGCTTCGGCTTGTAGAAAAGCTCGTATTGGGAAAGATCGGTGAACTGCCGCTGGCCGGGCGCATGGTCCATCAGCGATGTCAGCCTGACATGCGGATCATTCTCGAAGCCGGCGAAATGCTCCATGACGTTGGCTGCGGAAACTTCGCAGCGCAGATGCAGGAAATGCTGGGCCTTCAGCCGGTTCTCGCGCTCGGCCTGCTGGATCGCGTCGGCCATGTCGCGCATCTCGCCGAGATCGAAGCCGTCGGTATTATCGGAGCCCATGCGCAGGCAGTCGAAAACGGTGGTGATGCCCGACGCGATGATCTGGCCGTCATGGGCCTGGACGGCCGCGATCTTGTCCCAGCGCACACCGGGACGCGGCGCATAATGGCCTTCGAGGTGGTCGGTATGAAGCTCGATCAGCCCGGGGATCAGATAGTCGCCCTCCATGTCGTCGCCATGTCGGGTCGGGTGTCCCGAGATGTCAACGATTTCGCCGTCGCGCGCCAGGAGCGCGCCATGCACGATCTCGTCCTCAAGCACGATCCGCGCATTGGTGAAAACGGTTTCGGCGCTCATTCCTCGGTTTCTCCGGCCCCAGTCTCGCTCGTACCTGTCTCTTCGGCCCCGAAAAGCGTGGTTTGGCCGCCTGTCAGCGGCTGCCAGCGACGGATGACGAATGGCGCGCCGCGCCGCTCCTCCATGAACAGCCCGAGGCCGGAAATTTCAAGCGGCTTGCCGACAAAGGGGGCGAAATGATCCTCGATCGCGGTCTCGATCACATGCATGTCAGTGCCCGTCACCGGCCCCGTCAGCGTCATGTGGAAGCGGAAGTCATCGAAGACATATGGATAGCCCCAGCGCTCCAGATTGTCGCGCTCGGTCTCGCTCAGTTCCTCCGGCTTGCGCCGCGCGATCTCTTCATTGGCGAGCGGCGCGCGCATCGGCTCGAAATAGCGCACCACATCGGCGGCGAAATCCTGCAGCATCTGGCTTTCTCCAGCCGGAACAAGGGCGTGAAACTTGCCGAGCTTGCCGAGTTTCAGTTCGGGTATGTCGAACGGGCTGTGCTTGCGGCAGAACACGTCGAAGGCGGCCTCCAGCGCTGCCGGCGTGGCATTGTCGGCAAGCCGGAACGGCGCCTTCAGCGTGGCGTGGAAGCCGTAGCGGGCGGCCGCCGCCGTCACGGCGCTCATCCGGCCGGCGGCGAGCGCGATACTGTCTGGAAACGGCCGTTCCTCACCGGCAAAGGCGTCGTAGCCGAGCCAGCGGCTGGCGGCAATCGTCAAGGGATGGTCGATGGCGGGAGTGAAATAGATGGCGTAGCGCAAATCGTTTTCCTTGCCCGAAATGAAGGGAGGATGAGGAAAGTGCAGGGATTCGTCCGTCTTTGCAAGGCGTCCCGTCTTCTTCAATGCGCGGCCCGAGCGGAAGGTTCCGCCGGCGGCGATGTCACACGCGGTCAAAGCGATAATGGCAGCGGGTCGCTCCGGTTCCCCTCGCCAAGCGGGCGCTGCATGAACACGGTGTCCAACCATTTGTCGTGCTTGAAGCCGGTGCCCGTCAGCCGGCCGGCCTCGGTGAAGCCGAGCGCTGTATGAAGCGCGATCGAGGCCGGGCTGGCCCCGCCGATGACGGCGACCATCTGGCGGAAGCCGCGCTGTTCGCATTCCTCAATCAGCCGCGAAAGCAGGCTTTTGCCGACGCCCTTGCCGCGCGCTTCCGGAGAGAGATAGACCGAGTTTTCGACCAGCCAGCGATAGGCAGGCCGCGTGCGGAAGGCGCTGGCATAGGCATAGCCGATCACGCGGTCGCCCTCGATGGCGGCGAGATAGGGGTAATGGGCGGCGGTGATCGCGGTCATCCGCGCTTCCATTTCGTCCCGGCCCGGCGGCTCCAGCTCATAGCTCGCGACGCCGTTCAGCACGCATTCGGCATAGATTTCGGTGATCGCGGTAAGGTCGGCGGGTGCGGCAGGGCGGAGGGTTACGGTCATGGTCTCGGTCGCGGCGGTTGGAGGGATGCGATAACGATAATCCGCTTACCCTCCTCATGGAAGCGGGCATGAAAAAGGCGGCCCGAAAGCCGCCTTCAGACTGCTGACAAAGCGCCAAGCTTTGACCATCGTCTGTCATCGGCCCTTCGTTCTTGCGTCATGCTCGGACTTGATCCGAGCATCCAGGCAGTTACGCCACTGAATTTGCAAAGATTAATAGCAAGACTTTGCCGGGCGGCCTGGATCCTCGGGTCAAGCCCGAGGATGACCCGGAATGTGGGAGACGTTTATAAACAAGCAGAGGCGGCTCGAAAGCCGCCTCGATCACTATTCCATTATCAACCGGCTTAGTTCCGGTTGCCGAGCAGGCGCAGCAGGAACAGGAACATGTTGATGAAGTCGAGGTAGAGCGTCAGCGCGCCCATAACCGCCTTGCGGCCGGCAACTTCGTGGCCGTCGCCTTCATAATACATTTCCTTGATCTTCTGCGTGTCCCAAGCGGTCAGGCCGGCGAAGATCAGCACGCCGAGAACCGAGATCGCGAAGCCGAGCGCGCTCGACTGCAGGAAGATGTTGACGATCATGGCAATGATGATGCCGAACAGGCCGATCACCATGAACGAGCCCATCGCCGACAGATCACGCTTGGTGGTGTAGCCGTAAAGCGACAGCGCGCCAAACGAGGCCGCGGTGATGAAGAAGGTCTGGACGATGCTCTGGCCGGTATAAACCAGGAAGATCGTCGACAGCGAAATACCGGTCAGCCCGGCATAGACCCAGAACGCGGTCTGGGCGGCGGCGACGCTCATCTTGTTGATGCGGAACGCCAGGAAGAAGAAGGCGATCAGCGGGGCGAACATGACGAGCCACTTCAGCGGCGAGGCGTACATGACCTGACCGAACTGGGTAAGCTGAACCTGGCCGCTGGCATCGCCCGATACCGAGGCCGTGAAGATTCCAAAAGCCGCGATGCCGGTGATCACGAGGCCAAGAGCCATGAGATTGTAGACGCGCAGCATGTAGGCGCGCAGTCCCTGATCGATTTCAGCACTCGCCTGGGCTCCCGCCTGAGCGTGGTTCTGATAGTTGCGAAGATCAGCCATTGAGTTCCTCTAAAAAAGCCCCTCGTTGTTCACGGTGTCGGGCATCGCCGCAAAGGCGACAGCCCAGGCGCCGCTGGGGGGCTCCAGCAAGCCTGGCGATAATATGAGGGGAATGGCAACGCGATACAAGGCATATCCGTTTGGAATCCGTCGGCAAATCCTCAATTTTTCGTAAGAAACGCGCCGGCGGCCTGCAAAACCGCTATCGCAAGCACCATTTCTCCTGCAAAGCCCCTCCATCCGGCAATAATGCCGAACGCAATATAAGAGGATATTCATGCGCTATTTCATCGCCGTCATTCTGCCGTGGCTTTCGTTTTTCACCATCGGCAAACCGTTTTCGGGAATCATCTGCCTGATCCTTCAGATCACCCTGATCGGCTGGCCGGTCGCCGCGCTCTGGGCCCTGTTCGCCGTCCAGAACTACTGGGCCGACCGCCGCAACGCCGAACTGATGGACGCGCTCCGCCGCGACAAATAGTCCCGTTTCTCCAGGCCCTCAAAGCTCGCGCAGATAGAGCGCGGGCTTCTGGCCAAGGAGATGCCAGGTGCCGGCAAGGCCGATGGCGACGGTGACGATCACCGCGCCGATCACGGTCGCAAGCGCCACGGCCGGCAGCAGGGCGAAGGGCAGCATCATGATCTTCGTCAGCGCATACCATGCCGCGGCCGAACCGGCGGCAAGCGCGAAGACGCCGGTTGCAAGCCCCAGCAGCAGATATTCATAGACGAAGGCCCGGATCAGCGCCGGCCGGGTCGCGCCCAGCGTCTTCATCACCACCGCGTCATGGCCGCGCCGGCGGTTGCCGGCAGCCAGCGCGCCGGAAAGCACCAGCACCGAGGCGATCAGCGCGATGGCCGCCGCCGCCCGGATCGCGGTCGCAAGCTGGCTGACGAGATCGCCGGCAATTTCAAGGGCCGCTTTTACTTCGATCGTGGTGACGGTCGGGAAGGCGCGGGTGACGGCGCCCAGGATGTCAGCGTTCTTGGCGGTGTCGGAGCCCGGATCGGTGAGGGTGGCGAGCCAGGCATGCGGCGCGCCGGCGAAGGTGTTGGGTGAAAACACCATCACGAAATTGATCGACAGCGAATCCCATTCGACGTTGCGAAAATTGGCGATCGTCGCGGTGATATCGCGGCCGAGCACGCTGATGGTCACGATATCGCCGAGCTTGAGGCCGAGCTCCTGGCCTTCTTCGGCCGAGAACGACACCAGCGGATCGCCGCTGTAATCCTCCGGCCACCATTCGCCCTCGGCCAGCGTCGAGTTTTCCGGCAGGTCGGCGTCATAGGTGATACCGCGATCGCCTCTGAGCACCCATTTGGCATCTTCCGAAGGGGCTTCCCATTCGCTCGCCCGTGTGTCGTTGAGGCTCAGGATGCGGCCGCGCAGCATCGGCACCAGCGCCAGTTCGCCATCGGGCGCTTCCTCGTCGATCAGCGCCTTGAAGCCGTCGACCTCGCTGCCCTGGATATCGACGAAGAAGAAATCCGGCGCGCGTTCCGGCAGTGAGCGCGAAAGCTCGCGGTTGAGATTGCCGTCGATCAGCGCGAGGCCGACCAGGAGCGTGAGCCCGAGGCCGAGCGACAGCACGACCGAGCCCGTCAGCGCGCCGGGGCGGTGGATATTGCCGACCGCGAGCCTGAGCGACGGTGCATGCGGGCGCGGAGCCTTCGCGGCCAGCCATTTGATCGCGATCGCCACCAGCCGCAGCACCACGAAGGCGCCGGCGACGGAGGCAAGGAACACGGCCGCGACGAAGCGCTCCTCGGCGGTGAAGATCGCAAGTGCCGCAAGCAGAGCCAGCGTCACCCCGGTGGCCGCCAGGAACGGCCATGCCGGGCGGCCGCCCTCGTCGAAACTGTGTTCGCGCAGCAGCGCGGTCGCCGGCACGTTGCGGGCGGCGGCGAGCGGCAGGATCGCGAAGGCAAGTGCCGTCAGGATGCCGAACAGCGCCGCAAGCGCCAGCGCGAGAGGGAAGATGCCGGCGGGGATCGCGATTTCGAGCAGCGAGGAGAGCAGCGGCAGCGCAATCAGCGGTATGATGGCCCCGAAGACGAGGCCGATCGCAATCCCGATCAGCGCGACCAGCATGATCTGCAGGAAGTAGATCGCGACCACCATATCGGCCGGCGCGCCCATGCACTTAAAGGCGGCGATCGCGCGGCGGCGGCTCTCAAGATAGGCGCTGACGGCATTGGCGATCCCGACGCCGCCGGTGATCAGCGTGGCGAGGCCGACAAGCGTCAGGAATTCCGACAGCCGGTCGACATTCTCGCTGAGCGAGGGGGCGGCGCGGTCGCTGGTGCGGATCTGCCAGCCGGTATCCGGGAATTTTTCTTCCGCCTCGGTCTTTACCGTCTCCGGCGTTGTCGACGGATCGGCGAGCCGCACACGGTAGCCGTATTCGGCAAGGCTGCCGATCTGGACGAGGCCCGAGGCGTCGAGCGCGTCCCGGCTGATCAGGATGCGCGGGGCAAACGCAAAGCCTTCCGACAACGCGTCGGGCTCCTGAACCAGCGTGCCGGATACGGTGAGTTCGGCATTGCCGAGCAGAAGGCTGTCGCCGGGGGCAAGCCCCAGCCGTTCCGCCAGGAGCGGCGCGATCAGAACGCCGTATCGGCCATCGGTCTCTGCAAGCGCCTCGCGGACGGGCATGGCGGGCTCGGAAATGACTTCGCCATAGAGCGGATAGGCCCCGTCAACGGCCTTGATTTCCGCCAGAGACTGGTCGGAGCCATCCGGCAGCCGCGTCATCGATCGCATCGTCACCGATTGCGACATCGGTCCCAGGGCCTCGATCCAGGTGAGCGCATCGCCGGAAAGCGGCTCGTTGTCGCGTTCGAAGCGGATATCGGCGGCCAGAATCTCGCGGCCGCGTTCGGCAATCCCGGCATTGACGGCGTCGGACACCGAGTTGACGGCGGCGATCGCGGCCACGCCAAGCGCGATGCAGGCGAGAAAGATGTAGAAGCCCGAAAGCCCGCCGCGCATTTCGCGCAGCGCAAATTTCAGCGCGAGGAGAAGGTTGAGCCGGTTTTGCCTCATTGCGCGGCAAGCCCGGCGGGGGAAACGATCTCGCCGGAGCGGACATGGACCTGCCGGTCGCAGCGCGCGGCAAGCGTTGCGTCATGGGTCACCAGCACAAGCGTGGTGCCCATTTCGCGCTGGCGCGCAAACAGAAGATCGGCAATCTGCGCGCCGGTATCGCCATCGAGATTGCCGGTCGGCTCGTCGGCGATCAGCACCGCCGGTTCGGGGGCAAGCGCGCGGGCAATCGCTACCCGCTGCTGCTCGCCGCCGGAAAGCTGGCCCGGATAATGGCTGAGGCGATGGCCGAGGCCGACGCTCTCAAGGGCGGCGCGGGCGCGCTCGAAGGCGTCGCGCTTGCCGGCAAGCTCCAGCGGGATTGCGGCGTTTTCAAGCGCTGTCATGTTGGCGATCAGGTGGAAGGACTGGAACACGATGCCGATATTCTCGCCCCGAAAGGCGGCAAGCGCATCTTCCGAAAGGCCGGACAAAGGGGTGCCGAGAATGGTGATTTCGCCGCTGTCGAGCCGTTCGAGACCGGCGATCACCATCAAGAGCGTCGACTTGCCGGAGCCGGAGGGCCCGAGAATGCCGACGGATTCGCCTTTTCCGATATCAAGCGACATGCCTTTCAGCACATGAACGGCGGCGGTGCCCCTGCCTAGGGTCAGGTGGGCGTCTTCAAGTGCAATCAGATTTTCGGACAAATTCGCTTCCCGCTTTGAAATTCGACGCTTGGCTCAACACATAAAGGAATACGCAGCATCGGTCCCGATGGACCGGGTAGAAAACTGGATTTAGGAGTTCGACCATGCGATTAAAAGCGACAGCGCCGATTGTTTTTGCCGCTCTTGCGCTCTCCGGCGCCTCGGCAAGCGCCGAAACGCCGCTCGAAATCGTCGTGCTCGGCGACAGTCTGGTCGCCGGCTACGAACTCGCGCCCGGCGAGGATTACCCGTCAAAGCTTGAAACCGCGCTCAAGGAGGCCGGCTACGATGTCGCGATCACCAATGCCGGCGTTTCGGGCGATACCACCAGCGGCGGGCTGGCCCGGCTCGACTGGTCCGTGCCCGACAGCGCCAATGCCGTGATCCTGGAGCTTGGCGCCAACGATGCGCTGCGCGGCCTTTCGCCGGATCAGGCCGCCGAAAACCTGTCGACGATCATCAAGCGGCTTCAGGACCGCGAAATTCCGGTGATGCTGATGGGCATGATGGCGCCGCCGAACATGGGCGCCGATTATGGCGCGGACTTCAACGCGATCTACCCCGAACTCGCCAGTGAATACGGGCTGGAGCTCTATCCTTTCTTCCTCGATGGCGTCGCCACCCATGCCGAATATCAGCTTGCCGACGGCATGCATCCCAATGCGGCGGGCGTGGACGTGATGGTCGAAAACACCCTGCCCAGCGTCGAGGCCTTCATCCGGTCGATCAGGCCACAGAGCGGGGGACAATCAAATTAACGCTTGCCTCGCGGCGGGTTAAATGATTCGCTGAGGTTACGACTAGCAGATTCGGGGAGCTCGCCATGCCGAGAATTTTCACCGCCCTCGAAATCCCGCGCGAACAGGCGTTAAGTCTTTCGCTGTTGCGCGGCGGCCTGCCCGGGGCCCGCTGGATCGATGTGGAGAACTACCACATCACCTTGCGGTTCATCGGCGATGTCGACTTCCGCACCGCAGACGAGGTCGTCCACTGGCTTGACCGGATCGAGCGTCCGTCTTTTCGCCTCAGCCTCGCCGGAACCGGCCATTTCGGCTCCAAGAAGCCGCATTCGATCTGGGCCGGGGTGTCGCCCTCGCCAGGGCTTTTCGCGCTGCAGGCCGATATCGACCGCATCTGTCAGAGGCTCGGGGTGAAGGCCGATCCGCGCAAGTTCATGCCGCATGTCACGCTGGCGCGGCTGCGCGGCGCCAAGGTGTCCGATGTCGTCGATTACCTGGCCGCGCGCGGCAATTTCCAGACGCTGCCGTTCACGGTCGGGCGCTTCGTACTGATGTCGTCGCGCGATTCAGTCGGCGGCGGGCCCTACAAGGTCGAGGAGGCGTTCGATCTCTACGATCCGATGGATGCCTACAGCTTCGACAGCAGCGACTGGCAGCCCGCCAACAGCATGTGGTAGACGGTCTCGAACCCGTCTTCCTCATCGTAATAAGGGTCGGGGATCTCTTCGCGCCGGCCGAGCGCATAGTCGCTGAACAGCGCCACGGTCGCTTCCGGGTCGGGGCCGGCGAGGCGGTTCAGCGCCGTGACATTGTTGAAATCCATGCCGAGGATCAGCGAGAACCGGTTGAAATCCTGCCGGGTGATCTGGCGGGCGCGCTGATTTGCGATATCGAAGCCGTGGCGGATCGCCGTCGCCCGTGAGCGCGGATCGGGCAGCTCGCCCTGGTGCCAACTGCCGATGCCGGCGGAATCCAGCCTGAATTCGTCAAGCCGCCCGGCGTCTTTTGCAAGCTGGGCGAACAGGCCCTCGGCCAGCGGAGAGCGGCAGATATTGCCGCTGCAGACGAACAGGACGGCGTGTTTATGCGGTTGTGCCATGATGTTTACGCAATTTCATGAATGGTACTGTCGAAATGGAGGATGCCATGGATGACACCCGACTGGAACCTGAAGAACTGAGCACAGCGCTTGACGCGCGCGAGGGCTGGGCGCTTGCCGAAGACGAGACTGCGATCACCCGCGATTTCAAGTTCGCCGACTTTCGCGAGGCCTTCGCCTTCATGAGCGAATGCGCCCTTGCCGCCGAGCGGCTCGATCATCATCCCTCCTGGAACAATGTCTATAACAGGGTCGGCGTGTCGCTGACCACCCATTCCTCCGGCGGCGTTTCCGCCCGCGACATCGAAATGTCGAAGATCATGGATGCGGCGGCCCGGCGCTATGGCATTTGAGCGCATACGCCCTATATCGCCGGTAACAGGGAGTTTGTCATGAGCGATATCAAATATGGCGACATTCTTGAGCCGGGCGACGAGGAGACGCAGGCCGAAAACGAGCGGATCGTGCGCGAGGGCTTCTGGCGCAAGCTGACCCGCACGGCGGCGCGTATTCCCTTCGCCCGCGATGCTGTGGCCGCCTATTACTGCGCCACCGACCGCAACACGCCGCTCGGCGCGCGGGTGGTGCTTTATGCGGCGCTTGCCTATTTCATCATGCCCGCCGATCTCATCCCGGATATCTTCCTGTTCGTCGGCTTTACCGACGATCTGGCGGTGCTGACCACCGCGCTCACGATGATCCGCAGGAATATCGGCGAGGAGCATTATGAACGCGCGGATTCGGCGCTGACGGTGATGCGCGAGACCTGATTGGAATTCGATCCGCCCTCTGCCGCAATCTTGCCGTGATTGGCGGCATTTGTCGTGGCATAATCGTCAGGACGCACATGCGCGAGACCAGGCCGGAAACCGTTTCGGTGTTGAGATTTTGGTAACCTCGCTTGCGTATGTATTTGGACAAGTCTCAAAGTCGCGGGGCGCGCATCTTTATGGTGCCGCGACCGGCCCAAAGCAGAGAAAATCGGCAGGATCACATGTTTGCAAAAAGAATCGTCCTCGTACTGGTACTTCTATTCACCGGCGCCTCGATCGCTTCCGCGCAGACGCCGACGCCCATCCAGAAATTCGACGCATGGGTCGCCTATTCCTACCAGTCGGATGCCGGGAAGGTGTGTTACGCCCTTTCGGTGCCGGCCAAGAAGGAGCCGGCCAATGTCGATCACGGCGACAATTTCTTCGTCGTGACCAAATATCCGGGCCAGAACGTTTCGCTCGAACCGCAGGCGATGATGGGCTTCACCCTCAAGGAAGGCTCGACAATTGATGTCGTGGTCGATGGCAAGAGCTTCCCGATGTATCACAAGGGCAAGGGCGGCTGGCTTGAAAACGCCGCGCAGGAGCCGACGCTGGTGGCCGCCATGAAGGCCGGCCGCACCATGGAGGTGGACGCCACCTCCGCCCGCGGCACCAAGACGTCCCACACCTATTCCCTGATCGGCATCACCGCGGCGCTGAACAAGATCAGCACCTGCAACTGATCGCGCGCTGACTGACGCCAGAAACCCGGCTCCGGCCGGGTTTTTTGCATTTCGGCGGCAGACTTCGAGGAAATCATCAGTGGAATCGCCGGCGGCTTCCGGTCTATAAAACCCGCACTCTCGATTGAAAGGGCGATCCCATGATACCTGTCGACGATCTCGTTGGAATGAAGGTTCTGATAACGGGCGCAAGCTCCGGCATTGGCGCTGCGGCCGCAGTCGCCTTTTCTCGCTCCGGGGCCGAGGTGTGCCTGCACTATTACAGCGGCAAGGAAGCCGCCGAAACGCTGGCGGCGGAGCTGAGAGCGGCTGGCGGCAAGGCCCATGTGGTCGGCGGCGATGTTTCGCGGGCGCCGGATACCGAGCGGATCGTGAAGGAAGCGGCGGAGCTGATGGGCGGGCTCGATTGCCTTGTCAACAATGCCGGTGCGATCGGCCGGGTCGCGGTCTCCGATTTCGACGAGGGGGTCTATGAGCAGGTCTTCGATCTCAATACCCGGTCGATCCTCAGAATGGTGCGCCACGCCGCACCCTTGCTCAGGGAAAGCGATCGCGCCTCGATCATCAATCTCGGCTCCATCGCCGCGCGCCATGGCGGCAACAAGGGATCGGGCGTTTATGCCGCGGCCAAGGCAGCCGTCCATTCTCTGACGCGCAGCCTTGCCAAGGAGCTCGCCGGCGACGGTATCCGCGTCAACGCGCTTGCGCCGGGCGTCATCGAGACGCCGTTTCACGACGAGACGCCGCATGCGGCCATGAACGCGGCGCTGAACGCGATCCCGCTCGGCCGCCTCGGTACGGCGGAGGATTGCGCCTGGAGCTTCGTGTTCCTGGCCTCGCCGACCATGGCCGGCTTTATCACCGGCCAGATCATCGACATCAATGGCGGGCAATATATGCCCTGACCGGCGGCCAGCTGCCGGTTGGCCGATCAGGCGCTTTTGACGAAGCGCTGGTTGCGTTCCATCAGGAGGCCCCAGTTCTGGGCCGAGGCGAGGTGGAGCGCAATGGCGTCCGTCCAGCCCTTTTCCGTCCATTGCTTCAGGGTTCTTGCCGGCAGCGCGCGGTAGCGCTCGATATCGATGACGCTGAAGCCGTCGAGGCGGTAGCGCGACTTGTCCGGGAAATCCATGTCGACATGGCGGGCGACGAGGATATCCGCCTCGGAAATCGCCTTCAGGAAGGCGGTGTCCTGCGCGCGGTGCTGGTGATAGGCCTCGCACAGATGCAGCATCGGCTCGACCGCCTTGCTGGCGGTGCCATCCTCGTTGAAGATCGGCGCGGCATCCGGCGCATCGGCAAGCGGCCTGATCCGGCCGCTCTCGCTGTCATAGGCAAGGTAGCGGGTATCCTGGTCCGGCGACTGCACCAGAATGAAGGGATAGCGGCGGATATAGGCCGGAATGTAGGTGTGCGCCGCCCAGGCGCCGTCTTCCTCGAGCATCAGGTTGCGACCCTGCTTCAGCCCGACGATCGCTACCGGAGAGGGCTCTTTTCCGCCGACGAACACGATCGGATAATGCCGGATCGAGGGCATGAATTCGCTGACCGAAAGCGGGATTGCCGTGGCCTCGGCCGTGAAGGAAAAATCCTGGCTGCCGACAAGCCCCATCGCCTTGTGGTCCTCGAAGCGCAGCACCTGCGGCTTCCTGTAGAAAAGCGGCAACTGGGTTTGGGTGGTCATTGAATTATGGTCTCCTCTCGGCCCTGTCCGGTATGACGTACCGCTCTCTTACATGGGTTGCCGGAACGGAACAATCGCTGATCTCTTCTCGATTCGTCTTGCCTGAGTTGCAGGCTATAATTTCTTTTACCTCTGGTTGACATTACAAGCGGAGATTGAGAAAGTTAACTACTTGTTAATCTGACGAGTGACTGGAGAGGGACAATGAAATATCTGACATGTGTCGTGCTGGGCGCGGCCGCGCTTGCGGCTGGCTGCGGCAACAATGGCAATGACGGCATCGCGACCAACGCGCTTGGCTATTACGGGGACGTGAACTGGGACACGGGCCGGATCGACGGGTCGGGGACGGCGGAGGCCGGCATTCGTGTCAACGACGATGACAGCGTGACCGTTCAGATCAATGAGGGGCCCTATTCCGGGGAAACCACAACATTTTATTACGATGGCGACGGCGTTTATTATTCCGACGATGCCGATGCCTATCTGCAGCTCGGCTATTTCGACAATCCGAACGTCAAGGATGGTCCGGTGGTGGCCCTGATCGACGTTAATGACAACGACGAAGAGCTAACCCTGATGGCGCTCCGCTCGAGCAACGACATGACGGCCGAATCCGACATGCCGCTCTCGGGCTTTGCGACCTATACCGGCAGCCATCTGGGCGGGGCGACGATCCCTGGCCAGTATCTCGATTATATCGAGGGCGGCTTCCAGGCCAATGTCGATTTCGGCGCCGGTCAGCTTGCCGGCGCGATGCAAAGCGATCTCGGCGATATCACCTTCGATGCCACCATTTCCGGGGCCGAGTTCAATTCGAACGCCAATTCGATCGCGATCGGCAATGATTACGGCGTCATCAACCAGGGGGCTTCCGCCGTCGAGGGCGGTTTCTACGGCGCTGGCGCTGCCGGCATGGCGGGGACCTATAAGCTGAACGGCCAGGGGTCGCTGGATGGCGCAGGCGCCGTCGGCGCCTTCGTCGCCGACCGGAACTGACCGTCGCCATGGTGATCGCGGGTCGCTTTCGGCCCGCGGTCATTCATCGGGAGATATCCCGGTCAATGGAGCGGTCGCCTTCCGCAAGTGTGCGGGTCCGTTCTAAGCATGTAATTCAAGCCTTTTCGCAGACCTCGGGCAAACCTATCCGGTCGCGAAACGCAGCGGTACAGAGTTCGCGGTCATCGAATGCAGTTCGCACGTCTCATTCTCCGCCTGAAACGCATGGCGGCTTCGGCCGCCGTGGCGCTGGTCATCGGCCTTTCGGGCGGCGCGGCGTTGGCCGACAACCCGTTTCCCGAGATCAAGATGCTGATCGAGTCTGGCCAGTATGACCAGGCGATGGCGCTCTCGGCGCATCTGACCCGGGATCCGGAAATGTCCGCCCTGTCGCAGAAGTTTACCTATGCGCTGATCCTGAAGCGCCAGGGCAAGCTGAAACAGGCAGCGGGGATCATGCGCGCGATCCTCGCGGAAAAGCCGAACCTGTCGCGGGTGCGTCAGGAGCTTGCCCATACGCTTTCCCTGATGGGCGAGAAGAAGGCCGCGATCTACCATTTCTCGATTCTCGCCGACAATGCGCCGAGCGAATCGCTGCGCTCCTTCTACGAGGATTTCATCGACCGCGTGAACCTCGATCGGCCATGGACGCTCGGCGGCTATGTGGCGATTGCCCCCAGCACCAACATCTCGAATTCGACCGATGAGGACCTCGTTCATATCGGCGGCATTCCGCTTGTGCCCGGCGAAAAGGCCGAAAGCGGCGTCGGGCTGAACTATGGCGTGAACGGCACCTATACGTTCGAACTGGTTGACGATCTCTCGTTGACCTTTGGCGGCTCGGTCACCGGCCTTGCCTATAAGGAAACCGTCTATAACCAGACTCAGTTCGGCGGCTTCTCGCAGCTTTCCTGGCGCATGGACCCCTGGATATTCAGCGGCGGCATCGCGGCGGAGCGGGTGCTCTTGGGCAATGAGCCTTATCGCGTGGGCTATGGTCCGGTGTTTTCCGTGCGCCGGTCGTTCGGGGCTTTCGGCGTCACCTCGGCCAGTGTTTCCTATCAGTGGCTGGATTATGATGAGGTCGATGCCTTTGACGGCTATCAGGTCGGCTTCAGCCTCAACCACCGCTATGCGCTGACGGCGGCGAGCAGCATTCGCGTCGGCGGCGGCTATAATTATGTCCATGCCGAAAACGACATCAATTCTTATGATGGCTACAATCTGAACGCCAAATATGCGCGCGAATGGTCGGGCGGCATCCTCACCGATATCGCGGTTTCGGGTACGCTTCGCGATTATGTCGGCGTCTTTCCGCTGATGACCGAGCCGCGTCTCGACCGGCGCATCGATATCGAAGTCGGCGCGACCTTCCGCACGCTGGCGATGAAGGGCTTCGCGCCGCGGCTGGAATACGCCTATTCGCAGAACTTCTCGAATGTCGAGCTCTATGATTACAACAAGAGCACGGTCTCGCTGTTCGTGACCAAGCAGTTTTAGGGCTCAACCCGACCGCTGTGTAGCGGCCTGCAGGAACTCGACCTCGCGCCCCGGCCGGATGATGGCGGCGGTCAGCCGACCCTTGGCATAGGCGCCGGTATCGATCGAGATCACGCCGTTCGCTATGATTGGACGGTCGACCACGGTATGGCCGTGGACGATCCATGTGCCGTCCTCGCGTGGCAGTTGCCCGAACGCCGGATGTCCCCAGGTCAGGTTGGCGGGGCGCTGGCTCTCCAGCGGCTTGCGCGGGTCGGCGCCGGCGTGGACCACGGCGACATTGCCGCTTTTCCAGAGCCGGGGCATTTCCTCCAGAAAGCCGGCCATGTCGCCGAGCTGTTGGAGCAGGGCATCTCGAACCACGGGAAAATTGCGGTCCGTCAGCGCATTGCCGAGGGAAATTTCCTTGAAGCTCTCAAGCGTCTGCAGCCCGCCATTGCGCAGCCAGCGCTCGGCCTTTTCTTCCGGCGCACGCAGAAAGTCGAGAAGCATTTCCTCGTGATTGCCCTTGAGACAGAGGATATCGCCGTCGCGGGTCTGGCGCTGGTGGAGCATCCGCAACACGCCGGCGGAATTCTCGCCGCGGTCGATATAATCGCCGACATGGATGATCTTCATACCGGGCGCGGCGGCGGCGATCTTGTCCCACAGCGCCGCGAGCGCATCGGCGCAACCGTGAATATCGCCGATCGCGGCGAAGCCCTCGTCCGGCGTCGGCAGGCCGCCGCGAAACGGCCGCGCGGGTTCCGCCCGGTTTTCGGGGGCAGGGCGGGTGAAGAGGCGTCGCAGTGATTTCATGGTCGGGACGTCTCCTGCCAAGGCCAGACGGCGTGGTCGCGGGCGAGCCGCGAATATGCACTCACGCTAACAGAGAGCGGGGCCGCCGCGCAAGAAACCCGTTTCAGGTCCGGCCGCGCCGACGCCGCGCCGGGTTTGCTATGGCTATTCCGGCTGCCCGTAATAGGCGGTCGCGCCGTGCTTGCGCAGGAAGTGCTTGTCGAGCAGTTCCTGTTCGATCGGCTTCAGGCCCGGCTCAAGCTGAAGCGACATCAGCGCCATATCTGCGATGCATTCCACCGCGACGGCGACCTCGACGGCCTTGGCGACGGTCTTGCCCCAGGTGAACGGCGCGTGGCGGTTGACGAGCACGGCCGGAAAATCGAGCGGATCGAGGTTCTTGAACCGCTCGATGATGACATTGCCGGTTTCCCACTCATAGGCGGATGCGATCTCCTCCGGCGTCATCTTCCGGGTCACCGGTATCTCGCCATAGAAATAATCCGCATGGGTGGTGCCGAAATTGGGGATGGCGCGGCCGGCCTGGGCGAAGGCGGTGGCGCGGGTGGAATGGGTATGGACCACGCCGCCGATCTCCTCGAAGGCCAGAAACAGACGGCGGTGCGTAGGCGTATCGGAGGAGGGGCGCATATTGCCCTCCACGATCTTCCCCTCGAAATCCACGATCACCATGTTCTCGGGCGCGAGATCGGCATAATCGACCCCGCTTGGCTTGATTGCGAACACGGCCCTGTCGCGGTCCACCGCGCTGGCATTGCCGAAGGTGAGGTTGATCAGCCCCTGTTTCGGAAGCGCGATATTGGCCTCATAGGCCTCGCGCCGGATTTCCTTGTACATGGCTTTCTCCTCAAGCCTTGATGCCGAGGCCGAGATGCCAGTAGATCTCGTTGTTTCTGAGATCCTGCTTGAACCGGTCGAGGCGGGTGTCGTCATTGATGACGGCAAGCTCGATGCCGGCCATGGTGGCGAAATCCTCCAGCATTTCGGTGGTCACATCGTTGGAATAGGCGGTGTGGTGGGCGCCGCCGGCGAGAATCCAGGCGGAAAGCGCGGTCTTGAAGTCCGGCTTGCATTCCCACACGGCGCGCGCGACCGGCAGTTTCGGCAGGTCGGGGTGCTCGACCGAGGTCACCTCGTTGACCAACAGGCGGAAGCGGTTGCCCATATCCATCAGGCTGGCGTTGAGCGCCGGACCGAGCTTCGCGTTGAACACCATGCGCACCGGATCGGCCTTGCCGCCGATGCCGAGCGGATGGATTTCGATCGCCGGCTTGCCGTCGGCGATCGACGGGCAGATTTCCAGCATGTGGGAGCCGAGCACCTGCTCGTGGCCGGGGGCCATGTGGTAGGTATAGTCCTCCATGAACGAGGTCGACCCGCTCATGCCGTGGCCCATCACCTTCAGCGCGCGCACCAGCGCCACCGTCTTCCAGTCGCCCTCGCCGGCAAAGCCGTAACCGGCCGCCATCACCCGCTGGGTCGCCATGCCCGGCAGGGTTTCCATGCCGTGCAGGTCCTCGAACGTGTCGGTAAAGCCCTTGAAGCCACCGGCCTCGAGGAAGGTCTTGAGGCCGAGTTCCTGGCGCGCGGCGTTCAGCAGGCTGTCATGGCGATCACCGCCCTTTTTCAGAACGTCAGCGACATTGTATTCGTTCTCATAACTTGCCGCGAGATCGGCGACATCGCTGTCGGAGAGCGTGTTCATCACGTCGACGAGATCCATGATGCCGTAACCGTTGACCGAGAAGCCGAGCTTCATTTCGGCTGCGACCTTGTCGCCTTCGGTGACGGCAACCTCGCGCATATTGTCGCCGAAGCGGCAGAACCGGCCGCCCTGCCAGTCGTCCCAGGCGCGGGCGGCGCGCATCCAGGCGTCGATGCGGGCGTGCACTTCCGGGTCGCTCCAGTGGCCCGCGACCACCTTGCGGCCGAGCCGCATGCGGGTGTGGATGAAGCCCGCCTCGCGGTCGCCATGGGCGGCCTGGTTCAGGTTCATGTAGTCCATGTCGATCGTATCCCACGGCAGGTCGCGGGCATATTGGGTGTGGAAGTGCAGGAAAGGTTTGTTGAGCAGGTTGAGCCCGCGGATCCACATCTTCGACGGCGAGAAGGTGTGCATCCACAGGATCAGGCCGCCGCATTCGGGATCGGAATTGGCGCGCACCGCCAGTTCGGTCGCCTCCGCCGGGCTCTTGACCACGGGCTGCGGCACGATTTCGAGCGGCAGATTGCCATCCGTCGACAGCGCGGTGGCGATCTCGGTGAATTGCGCGTCGACCTGGGCGAGCGTTTCGGGGCCATAGAGATGCTGCGAGCCGCAGACGAACCAGATTTTCAGTGGTTTGAGGCCGATCATGTTTATCCTCCGGAATGTGAGCGCGTCGGAGGATTGTCGTTTTCCGTCCTGACGCGCGTGAAGCAAGTGTGTGGCGGTTTCGCGCCCTGTTATGCGGCGCGAACCCTGTCGCGGATCTCGATCAGGTCCTTCATGACCTTCGACAGGTCGGAATCGCGGGTAATCCCGCCGAAACCGTCATGCAGGGTCAGGTAGAGACCATAGAGCTCCTCATAAACCGCGACGTTTTCGGGTATCGGGTCGTAGCGGATGTCCTTCAGCCCGGTCATCGCCCGCGTGGTCGCCTTGATATTCCCATGGGCGCCGGCGACGGAGGCGGCGGCCACGGCCGCACCCAGCGCGCAGGTCTGGGCCGAACGGGTCACAAGCATCGTCCGGTTCATGACGTCGGCATAGGTCTGCATCAGCATCGGGTTCTTCTCGGCGATGCCCCCGGCGCAGACCACCTTGTCGATCGGCACGCCGTAATCGGTCATGCGCTCGACGATGGCGCGCGCGCCGAAGGCTGTGGCCTCCACCAGCGCGCGGTAGATCTCGGCGCGGGTCGAATAGAGCGTCTGGCCAAGGATCAGGCCCGTGAGGCGCTGGTCGACCAGAATGGTGCGGTTGCCATTGTTCCAGTCGAGCGCCAGAAGCCCGCTCTGCCCGGCCTTCATGCCCGCCGCCTCGCGCGAAAGCTCCTCATGCAGCGCCTGGCCGCCCTGGCAGACACGTTCGACCCACCATTTGAAGATGTCGCCGACGGCGGACTGCCCCGCCTCGATACCGAAAAAGCCCGGCAGGATCGAGCCCTCGACAATGCCGCAAAGCCCGGGGATTGTGTCCGATTTCGACAGATCGACGATCGCGCAGTCGCAGGTGGAGGTGCCGATGACCTTGACCAGCATGCCTTCCTCGATGCCGCAGCCGATCGAGCCGAGATGGTTGTCGAAGGCGCCGGTGGCGATCGCGATGCCTTCCGGCAGGCCGAGCTTCTCGGCCCATTCGGCGCATAGCGTGCCGGCGGGCACCGAGATGTCCTGCGCGGTATCGTAAAGCCGGTCGCGCAGGTCGGCGATCGCGGGGTCCAGCATGCCCAGGAATTCCTTGTCCGGCAGGCCGCCCCATTTGGGATTGTAAAGCCCCTTGTGACCGGCCGCGCAGACGCCGCGCTTGATATCGGCGGGGGCTTTTACCCCGGCCAGCACGGAGGGGATCCAGTCGGCAAGCTCGACCCAGGAGGCGGCCGCATCGAACACGGCGCGATCGACATTCAGGCAGTGCCAGATCTTCGACCACCACCATTCCGATGAATAGGTATCGCCGACCATGGCGAGATAATGTGGCCGTTCCGCCTTGCCGAGCGCGGTGATCTTCTCCGCCTCGCGCCAGCTCGTATGATCCTTCCACAGCCAGCAATGGGCGTTGAGATTGTCGGCAAATTCCGGGTCCATCGCCAGCGCGCCGTTCTCGGCGTTCACCGGCAGCGGGCTGGAGCCGGTGGTGTCCACGCCGATTCCGATCACCTTCGCGGCATCGAACTTTTCATGCCGGGCCGCCTGTTCCAGCGCGCCGCGAACGCTCGCTTCCAGCCCCTGCAGATAATCGGCGGGGCTCTGGCGCGCCAGCAGCGGATCATCGGCGTCGAGCATTACGCCCTGATCGCCGCTTGGATAATCGAAGACATGGGTGCCGTATTCAAACCCGTCATCGCAACCGACGACCAGAGCGCGCACCGAGTTTGTGCCGTAATCGATACCTATGGAGAACATGGGTGCCTCGCCTAAACCATTCACTTATTCGCGGGTCCCCGGCAGGCCGGAGACTGTGCTGTTGTTTTCATTGTGCTGTTGCCCGCTCCGTGGTCAAGCGCAGCAAGCCTTTCTGCAGCAGGATGAACAGGAGCAGAAGAATACCGATGGCGATCTTGGTCCACCAGCTCGACAACGTCCCGTCGAAGACGATGTAGGTCTGGATCAGGCCCATGGTCAGCACGCCGAACAGCGTGCCGAACACATAGCCCGCCCCGCCCGTCAGAAGCGTGCCGCCGATGACCACTGTCGCAATCGCGGTCAGCTCCGTGCCGACGGTTGCGAGCGGATAGCCGGAGCCGGTGTAGATCGCGAACACGATGCCCGAGAGCCCCGCCATGAAGCCGGAAAAGGCATAGATCGACACCGTGGTGTGCCCGATCCGCGAGCCCATCAGCCGCGCGGTCTGTTCGCCGCCGCCAAGCGCGAACACATTGGCGCCGAACCTTGTCTTGTGGGCGACCAGATGGCCGGCGACAAAGGACAGCAGCATGACGATGCCGATCAGCGTCAGCCGGCCCTTGCCGGGCATCACCCAGTAGGTCTTCTGCAGCATGTTGAAGAATTCATTGTCGATCGGCACGGAATCGATGGTCAGCATATAGGCGACGCCGCGCGCCAGGAACATGCCGGCCAGCGTGACGATGAAGGCCGGCATGCCGAGCGTGTAGATCAGCCAGCCCATCGCCGCGCCGAAGGCCGTGGTAATGGCGAGAAGCAGCGCGAACACGACGAGCGGATGAAGCCCGGTATCTCGCAGCAGAACCGAGATGAACACGCCCGAAAACGCGATCACCGAGCCGACCGAAAGATCGATGCCGCCCGACAGGATCACCACCGTCATGCCGACGGCGACGATGCCGAGATAGGCATTGTCCGTGAGCAAATTGCCCACCACCCGCGTCGACAGCATGAACGGGAACTGGATGTAGCAGATCGCATAGGCGACGATGAAGATCGCGATCGTCGCGTAGAGCGGATAGAGGCGCGGATTTCTCATTCTCCCGCCTCCTGTGCGGTTTTGCGGGCAAGCAGTTTCTGCCGCAGATATTTCAGGTCGCCGGTAATGTTGGGCGATTGCAGAACCAGGATGAAGATCACCAGCACCGCCTTGATCACCAGATTGTATTCCGAGGGGAAGCCCGCGAGCAGAATGCCGGTGTCGATGGTCTGGATGATCATCGCGCCGATCACCGCCGCCGAGATCGAAAACCGTCCGCCCATCAGCGAGTTGCCGCCGACGACCGTCGCGAGCACCGCGTCAAGCTCGAGCCAGAGCCCGGCATTGTTGGCGTCGGCGCCGCGGATATCGGCGGTGATGATGATGCCGGCAAGCGCCGCGCAGAAGCCGGAGGCCATGTAGACCGCGATCAGCAGGACGCGGGCATTGATGCCGGCCAGCGCGCTTGCCCGCCGGTTGACGCCGATCGCCTCGATCAGAAGCCCGAGCGCGGTGCGCCGCACCAGCAGGATCGCAAGCGCCGCCGTCAGCACCCAGATCCACACGGGCACCGGAATGCCGAGCAAGGAACCGGAGCCGAGAAAGGCAAAGCCCGGCAGGTTGAAGGTGAGAATCCGCCCCTCGGTGATGAGCTGGGCGATGCCGCGCCCGGAGATCATCAGGATCAGCGTGGCGACGATCGGCTGTATGCCGATGAAGGCGACCAGCACGCCGTTGAACAGGCCCGCCGCTAGCCCGGCGATAACGGCCATGGCAATGGCTGCCACAAGGCCGTAGCCCGCGCCGATCGTGGCGGCGGCCATCGCGCCGGTAATCGCGATCACCGTGCCGACCGAAAGGTCGATGCCGCGGGTGGCGACCACCAGCGTCATGCCGATCGCGAGCAGCGCAACCGGCGCGCCGCGCTTCAGAACGTCGATCACCGGCCCGACGAAGCGGCCGGACGAATACTCGACCTGCAGGAAACTCGGGAAAAACAGGCTGACGAGGGCCACCAGAACCGCGAGCGTGATCAGTTGCGGGACGACGCGTTTCAGTCCGGCGGGCATTACACGGCCTCCGTCTTCTTGGAGGAGGCGATCGTCTTGACGATGTTGTCGGTGGCGATCTCCGCGCCGGTCAGTTCGGCCACATGGCGGCGGTCGCGCACGACGATCACGCGGTCGGAAACCGCGATCAGTTCGTCAAGCTCGGATGAGATGATCAGGATCGCCATGCCCTCCTCGGTAATGGTCTGGATCAGGTGCAGGATTTCCGCGTGCGCCCCGACATCGATGCCGCGCGTCGGCTCGTCGAGGATCAGGAAGCGCGGGTTCATCGCCAGCCAGCGGGCAAGCACCACCTTCTGCTGGTTGCCGCCGGAGAGTTCGCCGATCGGCTTTTCAGCGCTGGAGGTGCGGATATCGAGCTTCTTGATATAGTCTGCGGCCAGCCTGTCCTGCTCCGCGCGGCTGATCGGGCGGGCCCAGCCGCGCCGCGCTTGCAGCGCCAGCGCGATATTCTCGCGCACCGAAAGATCGGCGATGATGCCGTCGGTCTTGCGATCCTCCGGCGCAAAGCCGAAGCCGGCCGCGATCGCGTCGCGCGGATTGGCGATCGAAATCTTGCCGTTGTCGTCGGAAATCGAACCGGACTGGGCGCTGCGCACGCCGAAGATCAGTTCCGCGGTTTCGGTGCGGCCGGAACCGAGCAGCCCGGCCAGCCCGACCACCTCGCCGCGATGGATGTCGAGATCGAAGGGTTCGATGAAATTGCGCTTGCCGAACTCGCGGACCTTGATCAGCGGTTCGCTGCCGACCCGGCCTTCGGTGCCGCGGCGCTGGGCGTCGGCTTCGCTCTCGTCCAGTTCGCGGCCGAGCATATGGGAAATCAGCCGCACCCGGTCGAGCTCGGCGGTCTTTTCGGTGGCGATCTTGCAGCCATTGCGCAGCACCGTCACGCGGTCTGTGAGCGCGAAGACCTGATCCAGGAAGTGGGAAACGAAGATGATGCCGAGACCCTGATCGCGCAGCTTGCGCACCACGTCGAAAAGCATCTCGACCTCGCGGGCGTCGAGGCTTGCGGTCGGCTCGTCGAGGATCAGCACCTTGCCGGAAAGCGCCACCGCGCGGGCGATGGCGACGATCTGCTGGACGGCGACCGAATAGCTGCCGAGATCGCGGTTGACGTCGATGTCGAGCCCGTAGCCGGCGATCATCGCTTCGGCCTCGCGGCGCATTGCTCCGCCGTCGATGATACCGAAGCGGCGTGGTTCGCGGCCGAAGGTGAGGTTCTGCGCGACCGTGAGGTTCGCAAGCAGGTTCACCTCCTGATAGACCGTGCCGATGCCGAGGTCCTGTGCCTCCAGCGTGGAACGCGGGGAAATGGTCTGGCCTTCCAGGGTAATCGTGCCTTCGTCGCGGCTATAGGCGCCGGTCAGGCATTTGATCAGCGTGGATTTGCCGGCGCCGTTTTCGCCGAGCAGGGCATGCACTTCGCCGGCGGCAAGCTCGAAGCCGACATCGTCGAGCGCCTTCATGCCGACGAAGCTCTTGGTGAGGTTTTGAATTGTCAGAAGCATTTTCGAGCACCCTGGATCGATCGCGCGGCGCCTTTTGTCTTGTAAGCATTTCCGGCGGGCGAGGCGCCCGACCGAACTATGCTTCAGGCGTGCCGAGGCGGCCGGGACCCCGATGACCCCGGCCGCACCCGGGAGGATGGCTTAGTAGCCGAGGCTCTTGCGGCGCTCTGCCTCACCCGCAGGATCGTCAGCCTGGGTGTAGAGCTTCGATTCCGTCTGGATGAATTTCGGCGGCGTGGTGCCGTCGGCCCAGTAGGCTTCCAGAGCGTCGAAGGCGGGGCCCGCCATGTTCGGCGTCAGTTCCACCGTGGCGTTCGCCTCGCCGGCGGCCATGGCCTGGAAATAGTCCGGAACCGCGTCGATCGCGACGATCAGGATATCGGAACCGGGCTTCAGGCCGGCTTCCTTGATCGCCTGGATGGCGCCGACGGCCATATCATCGTTGTGCGCATAGAGCGCGCAGATGTCGGCGCCGCCGTTTTCGGCCTGCAGGAAGCTTTCCATGACTTCCTTGCCCTGCGAACGGGTGAAGTCGCCGGTCTGGCTGCGGACGATCTCGATGTTGGAATGGCCATCGATGGCATTGCGGAAGCCGGTGGCGCGGTCGATCGCCGGCGAGGAGCCGGTCGTGCCCTGAAGTTCCACGACGCGGCAATCCTTGTCGCCAACCGTGTCGACCAGCCAGCCGCCGGCCACTTCGCCCTCATGCACGAGGTTGGAGCCGACCGCCGTCAGATAGAGATCGTCGGAGCTGTCGACCTGGCGGTCGAGCAGGACGACCGGAATCTCGGCATCCTTGGCTTCTTCCAGCGCGCTGTCCCAGCCGGTGGCGACGACCGGGGCGAGCAGGATGGCGTCAACGCCCTGGGCCACGAAGGCGCGGATGGCGGCGATCTGGTTTTCCTGCTTCTGCTGGGCATCGGAGAATTTCAGGTCGATGCCGCGCTCTTCGGCCTGCTGCTTGGTGAGCGTGGTTTCAGCCGCGCGCCAGCCCGATTCGGAGCCGATCTGCGAAAAGCCGACGGTCTGGGCCGAGGCGGCGGCTGCCGTCATGGTGATGGCGGCGACGGTTGTAAGCAATAGAGACTTCATCTGTTATGTCCTCCCGTTAACAGAACGCGGCAAGGCTTTGCCGCAGATGCGGGCGGCGCTTATGAGCCACCCGGCAATACGCCGAGACATTCCGCACGGTCGGGGCATGTCCTCCCGCCACGACCGTTCGTCTTGCGGCAACCGGCAGGTTTCCCGGCCCGGCTTCCCGCAAAAAATGTCCTTGCGATGAGGGGAGTGTTGCAATTTACCGCTATAGGGACAAATGAATAATCGTGTTTCTGATATAGCAGAAATGGTATGGATATGACGTCAGACGGCGAGCGCTACAGCGGACAGGACGAATTCATCCGGCGCGGACTGCGGTTTTCGCAGATGCGGCTGATCGCTCTGCTCGACCGCAAGGGCCAGATATCATCGGCCGCCGCCCAGCTCGGCATGACCCAGTCGGCGGCCTCGCGGCTGCTCTCGGAACTGGAGCACACGGTCGGCGCCAAGCTCTATGAACGCCACGGCCGCGGCGTCGAACTGACCGAGGCGGGCCAGGCGATGGCCGAGCAGGCGCTGGTGATCCTCAACCAGCTCGATTACGCCCATCGCGAGATCGCGCAGATCGTCGAGGGCGCGCGCGGGCTGGTGCGCATGGGCGCGGTGACCGGCCCCTCGCTGCAACTGATCATGCCGGTGATCCGGCAGCTCAGGAGAGATTTTCCCGAGATCGAGGTTTCGGTGCAGGTCGATACCTCGGACAAGCTCGCGGAGGCGCTGTTTTCCCACGATGTCGATTTCTACATCGGTCGCCTGCCGGAGGATATGGACGCGAAATCCGTGACCATGCGGCCGCTCGGCGTCGAGCCGGTGACCATGATCGCGGGCGTGCACCATCCGCTCGCCGGCCGGGAGTCGATCTCGATCGGCGAGTGCCTGGACTATGACTGGGTGATGCAGCCGGTCGGCACGCCGCTGCGTCGCTCGGTCGAGGCGCATCTGATGGCCAACGGCTTCCAGCTTCCCCGCCATGTCCTGGTCACCACCTCACCGCTGCTCTCGCTCGCCATGATCGCGGAGACAGACGCGGTGACGCCGGTTGCGCGCCCGGTGGCGGACTTCTTTCATACCGGCGGCAAGCTCGGCGCGGCGATCTGCCAGCTGCCCGTGCGCGAGGGCATCGATGTCAGCGCCTACTCGATCATCCAGCGCGTTTCGGCGCTGCAGCCGCCGCCGGTCAAGCGCGTGCTGGCATTGATCGAACGCGAGATCGCGCTCCATCCCGACCAGTTTCCCGAAAGCGGCGCGCGGCGCCCGCAGAATTGATCTTAGTCAATGCGCGCTCCTGTGAGAGGGGCAGATTGAGGGCATTAATCCTGCACAAGGGAGCAAATAGCCATGTTTACGAAGATCATCGTTCCTGTCGATATTTCGACCCTCGACAAGGGCGCCGATATCTTCAGGAAAGCCGCCAGCCTTCTGGACGAAGGCGGGAAGATCATTCTCCTCCACGTGGTGGAGGAAGTGCCCTCTTACCTCGCGATCGACGTGCCGGCCGATCTCATCGAAAACGCCACCGACGAGGCGCAGGACAAGCTCGTGAAGCTGCGCGACGACACCGGCATTGATGCTGAGATCGAATTGCGCAGCGGCCCGCCGGCGCGCGAAATTCTTGCCTGCGCCAAGGAGCAGGGCGCGGACCTGATCATCATCGCCTCGCATCGGCCCGATTTCTCGAACTATCTGTTGGGATCGACCGCCGACAGGGTCGTGCGCCATGCCGTCTGCTCGGTGCTGGTGCGCAGATAATCATATCAATGAGGGCGTCCGGCCGTAAGGCTGGACAGCCGAGGAGAACAATCATGGACGTTGCACATTACAAGGCCGTGCTGGAAACGCGCCAGGCCGAAATCCTGAAACGGCTGCACCGGATCGACGACGATCTCGGCCGCACCCGCAATCCCGACAGCGCGGACCGGGCGACCGAAGCCGAAAACGACGAAGTGCTGGAGGAATTCGGCCATGTCGGCTCGGACGAGTTGAAGGCGCTGGACGCCGCCCTGCAACGCATCGAGGCCGGCACCTATGGCAAATGCGTGAAGTGCGGCAAGCCGATTTCGGAAGAGCGGCTGGAGGTTCTGCCGCAGACCCCGTTCTGCAAGAAATGCGCCGCCGCGCTTTGATCGGCCAAAGCAGCATCGCGCCCCACACCGCGCGATGCTGCGTTTTCTCCGGCCCTTAGGGGTTTGTGAAAAACAGGTTTCCACTTCCCCGCTCTTCGCACTATGCTTTCGGTCAACACAAAAGCAGGGAGGTGCGCATGAAGGGGTTCGTATTGGGGCTGGCGGCGGCATTGATGGTCGCCGGATCGGCTTTCGCTCAGGACGAACAGGTCAAGTATTCCGACGCGCCGACGGCGGATTGCCTCGCGGCGGCCGATACGGCGGATGCGATGCGCGCCTGTATCGGGCTTGCGACGGCAAAATGCGTCGATGCCTCGGACTATGGCTCGACCACCGTCGGCATGATGGAATGTACTGGCAAGGAAACCGACTTCTGGGACGCGAAGCTGAACGCGACCTACAAGGAACTGATGGCGCGCGCCGAAAAGTTCGACAAGATGAACGCGGACGATCCGCGCATCGTGGAAAAGATCGCGGACAGCCTGCGCGACATGCAGCGCGCCTGGATTCCCTTCCGCGACGCGACCTGCACCTTTCAGTATGCGCTCGGTATGGGCGGCACGATCGCCTCGACGCTGTCCTCGAACTGCCAGCTCGAGATGACGGCGGAGCAGTATATCTATCTCGCGACCGCGTGGCAGGAGAACTGAACCGCATGGACGGCGACGGCGCGGCGTTGTAAAGCCGGGTAATACCAAGAACCGATGATTAGGACCCATGCTGATACGCGATGCCGCGGAGGCCGATCTTCCGGCCATTCTCGAGATTTACAACGACGCCGTCATCAATTCGACCGCGATCTGGAACGAGATCGTGGTCGATCTCGACAACCGCAAGGCCTGGCTGGCCGCGCGCAGGGCCAAGGGCTTTCCGGTGCTGGTGGCCGAACGCGAGGGCGCGGTCCTCGGCTATGCGAGCTATGGCGACTGGCGGGCCTTTGACGGCTATCGCCACACCGTGGAACATTCCGTCTATGTCCGCGCCGATATGCGCGGCGGCGGCATCGGCCGGGCGCTGATGGAGGGCTTGCTCGCCTATGCGAAAAAGGCGGGCGTTCATGCAATGATCGCGGCCATCGAGGCCGGCAATACCGGCTCCATCGCGCTGCACGAAAAGCTCGGCTTCTTCCACACCGGCCGCTACCCCGAGGTCGGCACCAAGTTCGACCGCTGGCTCGACCTCGTCACCATGCAGTATCTGTTTGCGGAGTAGGGCATCAGGCCGGGAAAGGTTGAGACTGCTGGCCAAGCCGCGGCTTCAGCGTTTTGTCCCACAGAGCCCTCCCAACAGGCAGGGGTATCGCCTATGGCGTAGCAGCTTGCTCCCAATACTCTCTCCCGCTTGCGGGAGAGATGCCCCGACAGGGGCAGTGAGGGTGGCGCGGCGGATCAGATCGTGAGGGCGTTCGAGAGGAAAGACTCCCCCCTCACTGTCGCTTTCGCGACATCTCTCCCCTCCGGGGCGAGAAGATAGGGGGGCTATGCGGAAAAGTCATATGCGATACGCTTGCCCCAACAGGGGGCAAGCCCGAGCATGACGTGGGAGAGGGAAGGGATGAGCGTCACGCAGTCAGATCGCCCCCAGCGTCCTGCTGACGGCGTTTTTCCAGCCCTTGTAGAGGCGCTCGCGGGTGGCCTCGTCCATTGACGGGGTGAACTGGCGGTCGAGGGCCCAGATCTTCGAGAATTCCTCGCGGTCGGGATAAAGCCCGGCGCGGCTGCCGGCGAGCCAGGCAGCACCGAGCGTGGTGGTTTCGACCACTTTGGGTCGGTCCACGGGAACGCCAAGAATGTCGGAGAGGAACTGCATGGTCCAGTCATTGGCGCTCATGCCGCCATCGACGCGCAGGATATTGGCGCTGTCGGCGCTGCCCCAGTCATCCTGCATCGCTTCCAAGAGGTCGCGGGTCTGGTAGCCGACGCTCTGAAGCGCGGCGCGGGCGAATTCGGCGGGCCCGGAATTGCGGGTCAACCCGAAGATCGCGCCGCGGCTTTCGGCATCCCAATAGGGCGCGCCGAGCCCGGTGAAGGCCGGCACCATGTAGAGCGTCTGTTTCGCATCGGCGGATTTCGCCAGCGCATCGGTCTCGCGCGCATGGCGGATCACCTTCAGCCCGTCGCGCAGCCACTGCACCACCGCGCCGGCGATGAAGATCGAGCCTTCCAGCGCATAGGTGGGCTTACCGTCGAACTGGTAGGCGATCGTTGTCAGCATGCGGTTTTTGCTGGCAACCATCCGCTCGCCGGTGTTGAGCAGCGCGAAGCAGCCGGTGCCATAGGTGGATTTCAGCATGCCGGGCTGAAAGCAGGCCTGGCCGATCGTTGCCGCCTGCTGGTCGCCGGCAACGCCGTAGATCGGAATTTCGCGGCCGAACAGATCGGCCCGGGTCATACCGAAATCGGCGGCGCAATCCTTCACTTCCGGCAGGATCGCCTGCGGGATGTTCAAAAGCTTGCAGATATCGGCATCCCATTCGCCCTTCTCGATATTGTAGAGCATGGTGCGGGCCGCGTTGGTGGCGTCCGTCACGTGGGAGCGCCCGCCGGTGAGCCGCCAGATCAGATAGGTGTCGACCGTGCCGAAGGCGAGCTTGCCGTCTTCCGCCTGCTGCCGTGCGCCGTCGACATTGTCGAGCAGCCAGGCAAGCTTGGTGGCGGAGAAATAGGGGTCGAGCAGCAGGCCCGTGGCCGCTGTGATGAACTTCTCATGGCCATCCTCGCGCAGTTTCGCGCATCGATCTGCGGTGCGCCGGTCCTGCCAGACGATGGCGTTGTGGATCGGCCGCCCGGTCTCGCGGTCCCAGACGATCACGGTCTCGCGCTGGTTGGCGATGCCGATCGCGGCGATATCGGAGGTCGCGACCTCGGCGCGCTCGACCGCCTCGCGGCAGGTGGCGGCGACCGTCGACCAGATGTCGGCGGGATCGTGCTCGACATGGCCCGAGGCCGGATAATGCTGGGGGAATTCCTCCTGGGCGGAGGCCACGATCTTCATCTGATCATCGAAGATGATGGCGCGGCTCGATGTCGTGCCCTGGTCGATCGCCAGAATATGGCCCATGGGTTTCTCCTCCCCGTCTTGTTGTCAGTGCGCCGCCTTCAGCCAGTCGTCCAGCGCGGCGATTTCATCCGCGCTCATCCTAAGGCCGCATTTGGTGCGGCGATAGACGATATCCTCCGCCGTCTGCGCAAATTCCTTCTCCACCAGCCAGCGCACCTCCGCCTCGTAGAGCCCGCCGCCGAAGTCGCGTCCGAGATCGGCGGGCGTTTTTGCCGCGCCGAGCATATCCCAGCACTCGCTGCCATAGCTGCGAATCAGACGAAGCGCCGCGGCATGGTCGAGGAAGGGATAATCGCGCACGAGCCTGTCCGGCATGGCCGCTGTGTCGGCCACCGGAAAGTCGCCGCCAGGCAGGGTCGATGCCGCTGTCCAGTCGCCGCCCGCCTGTGGAAAATAAGGGGACAGCTTGTGGATAACCGCTTCGGCGAGTTTCCGGTGCGTGGTGATCTTGCCGCCGAAGACGCTCAACAGCGGCGCGCCCTCCTTGCGCAGCGAGAGGACATAATCGCGGGTGGCGGCGGTGGCGGATGATGCGCCGTCATCGTAAAGCGGGCGCACGCCTGAATAGGTCCAGACGATGTCGTCGGTCGTCACAGGCGTTTCGAAATATTCCGAGGCGAAGCGGCAGAGATAGTCCGCTTCCTCGGGCGTGCATTTGGCTTCGCTCGCCGGTCCATGATGGTCCTGATCGGTGGTGCCGATCAGGGTGAAATCCTGCTCATAGGGAATGGCGAAGATGATCCGGCCGTCCGAGCCCTGGAAAAAGTAGCAGCGATCATGGTCATAGAGCTTGCGGGTGACGATATGGCTTCCGCGCACAAGCCGCACCTTTTCCTTCGTGTCGATGCCGAGCGTGCCCTTCAGCATGTCGGCGACCCACGGCCCGCCGGCATTCACCAGCGCGCGGGCATGGATGGGCGGCAGCAGGCCTTCGGCGCTTTCCAGCGAGACCTTCCACAGCGTCTTCCCGTCCGAACCCTGCACCTGCTCGGCCCCAGTCACCCGCGTGCGGGTCATGATGTTCGCGCCGCGCGTGGCCGCATCGCGCGCCATCAGCGAGACGAGGCGGGCATCCTGCACCCAGCAGTCGGAATATTCGAATGCGCGCCGATATTCGCTTTTGAGCGGTTTGCCGGCCTCGTCGCGCGAAAGATCGAGTGCCTTGGTGGCGGGCAGGATCTTGCGGCCGCCGAGATGGTCGTAGAGGAACAGGCCGAGCCGCACCAGCCACCAGGGGCGCAGGCCCTTGTGGTGCGGCAGCACGAAGCGCATCGGCCACGAGATATGCGGCATCGCCTTCAGCAGCACCTCGCGCTCGATCAGCGCCTCGCGCACCAGCCGGAATTCGTAATATTCGAGATATCGCAGCCCGCCATGAAAGAGCTTGGTCGAGGCGGAGGAGGTGGCAGAGGCGAGGTCGTTCATCTCGGCGAGCGCCACCGTCAGGCCGCGGCCCGCGGCATCACGCGCCACGCCGACGCCGTTGACGCCGCCGCCGATAACGAAAATGTCGACAGATTCTGACATGCGCGCTCCCGCTTTTCAACGATGCAAGCATGCGCGGGTGCGTTCGTTTTGTCAAAGAAAATGTTCGTAAATATTCGTTTCGCTGTTCTGCGAACCTATTCCGCCGCCTCGCTGCTCGTCTCCGGCTTCAGTCGCCTGTGGCCGGAAACCGCCGAGCCGCTGTCGGCATCAAGCCGCAGCAGCGGAATGATCGCGGCCAGCGAAATGAAGGAGACGACCAGGAAGGCGATATGGAAATGCTGGACCGTCAGCCCTTCGCCGGTGATCCAGGCCGTGACTTCGAGGATGGTTGCGGCGAAGGCGACGCCGAGCGCGAGGCTGACCTGCTGGAACATCGATGTGGAGGCGGTGGCCTGGCTCGCCTGCGCCGGTTCGATATCGGCATAGCCGAGCGCATTGACGCCGGTGAAGAAGAATGAGCGGCAGAGCCCGGTGGCAAACAGCAGCGTGACGATGATGATATAGGGCGTCGTCGCCTCGAAGAAGGCGAAGCTCATCGTCAGCAGCGAGGCGCCCAGCGCTGCGATCATCAGCACGGTGCGGAACCCGTAGGCGGAGAAGACGCGCGGCGCCGCGAATTTCATCACCAGCGCGCCGACCGCGCCGACAAAGGTGATCATGCCGGATTGGAACGGGTTGAGCCCGAAGCCGAGCTGCAGCATCAGCGGCATCAGAAACGGAAACGCGCCGGTCGCCATCCGGAAGAAGGCGGAGGCCCCGACGGCCGCGCGATAGGTCGGCGTCTGGAACAGTTTCAGGTTCAGAAGCGGGTTGGCCTTGCGCCTTGCGTGCCAAAGATAGGCGAGGGCTGCCGCGATGCCGATCAGGGTGGTGATGATCCCGGTCGCCGGCGGCAGGGCCGGTAGCGAGATCACCGACATGCCGAAGACAATGCCGGATGCGGCGGTCGCCACAAGGAAAAATCCCATCCAGTCGAGGTTCGACACCGGCTCGTCCTTGATCGCCGGCAGGAAAATGGCCGACATGATGAGACCGATAATACCGATCGGCACATTGATCAGGAAGATCCAGTGCCAGGAGAAATAGGTGGTGATGAAACCGCCGACCGGCGGCCCCGCCATCGGCCCGACCAGCGCCGGGATCGTCAGCAGCGCCATGGCGCGCACAAGTTCGGAGCGGTTGGTGGTGCGCAGGATCACGAGGCGGCCCACCGGCGTCATCATCGCCCCGCCCATGCCCTGCAGAAAGCGCGCGCCGACGAATTCCAGCAGGTTGCTGGAGACGGCGCAGGCCACCGAGCCCATCAGGAACACGAGGATCGCGGAGCGGAACACCCGTGCGGCGCCGAACCGGTCAGCCATCCAGCCCGAGACCGGAATGAAGATCGCCAGCGCCACCATATAGGTCGTCAGCGCCAGTTTCAGCGTGATCGGCCCGACATTGAGATCGGCGGCGATTGCCGGTAGTGCCGTGGAAATCACCGTTGAATCCATGTTTTCCATGAACAGGGCAACAGCCATGATGAGCGGAACGACGGGATTCATTGGCGGGACTTCTCTGTCAGAAACATGCGAAAGGCATACTTATTAGACCCCACCGCCTGAAACGCCAAATGATAATCACGCAGCGTTTCACGCAAAAGTGAGTCCGGCGCGCGGCCGAAATCGGCCGATTGTCTTGAAACCATGGTTTTCTCCCCAAACTGAATGGTTTCATTTCAAGGAGGACGATGATGGCAGAAGACAATGGCATTCACCGCCGCCGCCTGATGGCGACAGCCGGCATTACCGCACTTGCCGCGCCCTTTATTGCAAGAGGCGGCAGCGCGATCGCCGCCGACGGAGAGATGATGGAAACGGCGCAGGGGCCCCGGACCGACAGCTTCAATCTCGGCGATTTCAAGCTGGTCGTGGTCGAGGACGGCACCCGCGTGATGGAAAATCCGGGCGACACCTTCGGCACGGGGCAGGATCCGGCAACCGTCGCGGCACTCCTGGAAGAAAACTTCCTGCCCGAGGACAAGATGGTGAACGGCTTCGCGCCGGTGCTGGTCGATACCGGTGAGCAGACGATCCTGTTCGACACCGGCATGGGCCCGGCCGGCCGCTCCTGGGGCGCGGGCCAGCTTATGGCGGGGCTGAAGGCAAACGGCTACCAGCCCGGCGATATCGATGTTGTGGTCATCACCCATATGCATGGCGACCACATTATGGGCCTGATGGAAGAGGATGGGCCTGCCTTTCCCAATGCAAGTTATGTGTTCGGCGAAAAGGAATACGCCTTCTGGAGCGACGAGGCGCGGATGGGCACGCCGGCGGAAGGCGGGCATGAAAGCGTCAAGAAACTGGTTGTTCCGCTCGCCGAACAGGCACGGTTCATCACGGGCGGCGATGAGGTGGCCCCCGGCATCACCGCCATGGAGGCTTTCGGCCATACGCCCGGCCACATGATCTTCATGCTCGAATCGGGCGGCCGGCAGCTTCTGCTCACCGCCGACACCGCCAATCACTATGTTCTGTCGCTGCAGCGGCCGGACTGGCAGGTGCGCTTCGACATGGACAAGGAAATGGCGGCGGCGACCCGGAAACAGGTCTTCGACATGGTCGCCGCAGAGAAAATCCCTTTCCTCGGCTATCACATGCCGTTCCCCTCGGTCGGCTATGTCGAGAAGACCGATCAGGGCTATATGTTCATGCCGAAAACCTACCAGTTCGCGCTTTGAGACCTCAATAGCGCCACGGCTTTGCTGGAAAACCTTGCAATCCGTGGTCATGGCTGCGGATTGCTATTTCCAAGCCGTCATCTTCGTGTTACGAGCACTCGCCAACTTCCAGGATTATCTTGCAAGGGACCGGATGGGGAAATCCTTCCGGGCCATTTCGTATTTTGAAAAGGAAATTGGCCATGGCGCAAATCATTCAGGCCGCTACCGGCATGCAGGCGCTCACCTTCGACGATGTGCTGCTGCAGCCGGGTCATTCGGAGGTCATGCCGGGCGAGGTCGATGTTTCGACCACGATCGCCCAGGACATCCACCTCAACCTGCCGATCCTCTCTTCCGCCATGGATACCGTCACGGAGGCCCGACTTGCCATCGCCATGGCGCAGGCCGGCGGCATCGGCGTCATCCACCGCAATCTCTCGCCCCATGAGCAGGCCGAACAGGTCCGCCAGGTCAAAAAGTTCGAAAGCGGCATGGTCGTCAATCCGGTGACGATCGGGCCCGACGCCACGCTGGCCGAAGCGCTGGCGCTGATGAAAACCCATCACATCTCCGGCATCCCGGTGGTCGAGCAGGGCACCAGCGACGGCCACACCTCGGGCCGGCTTGTCGGCATCCTCACCAATCGCGATGTCCGCTTCGCCTCCAATCCCGAACAGCGCATCTACGAACTAATGACGCGCGAAAACCTGATCACCGTGCGCGAAACGGTTGACCAGCAGGAAGCCAAGCGTCTTCTCCATCACCACCGCATCGAAAAGCTCCTCGTTGTCGATGATCGCGGCCATTGCGTCGGCCTGATCACCGTCAAGGACATGGAAAAATCGCAGCTCAACCCCAACGCCTCGAAAGATGCGCAGGGCAGGCTTCGCGCCGCCGCCGCTATCTCTGTCGGCGATGACGGCTTCCAGCGCGCCGAAATGCTGGTCGATGCCGGCGTCGATCTCATCGTCATCGATACCGCCCACGGCCATTCGCAGAAGGTGCTGGATGCGGTCGGCCGGGTGAAGACGCTGTCGAATTCGGTGCGCATCATGGCCGGCAATGTCGCCACCTCCGACGGCACCAAGGCGCTGATCGATGTCGGCGCGGATGCCGTCAAGGTCGGCATCGGACCTGGCTCGATCTGCACCACCCGCATCGTCGCCGGCGTCGGCGTGCCGCAGCTGGCGGCCGTCATGGCCGCAGCCGAGGCCGCGCGCGATGCCGGCATTCCGGTGATCGCCGATGGCGGAATCAAGTTTTCGGGCGATATGGCCAAGGCGATCGCCGCCGGGGCGGATGCTGTCATGGTCGGCTCGCTCCTGGCCGGCACGGATGAAAGCCCGGGCGAGGTGTTTCTCTATCAGGGCCGCTCGTTCAAGGCCTATCGCGGCATGGGCTCCGTCGGCGCAATGGCGCGCGGCTCCGCCGACCGCTATTTCCAGGCGGAAGTGCGCGACACGCTGAAACTGGTGCCCGAAGGCATCGAGGGCCAGGTGCCCTATAAGGGCCCCGCCGGCGCGGTGCTGCACCAGCTCGGCGGGGGCTTACGCGCCGCCATGGGATATGTCGGCGGCAAGACCATCCCCGACTTCCAGGAAAAAGCGACCTTCGTCCAGATCTCCAACGCCGGCCTGCGCGAAAGCCACGCCCACGACGTGACGATCACCCGCGAAAGCCCGAATTATCCGGGTAGCGTTTGAACGAGTTGATAGTTTCGCATTTTTTAGGACCCGGAGTTTCTCCGGGTTCAATTTTATGCGTTTTGAATTCGCGCATGACTTCAACCTAGGCGACTAGATTTTTTTCTCTCAACTATGGATAATGATGCAATCTGCCACGATATAATGCGGGAGACGATCTGTGGCGTCTATCAATGAGATGAAGAATGAGTTGCAGGCGTTGATAGACCGCGCCTCGATAATTCTGGATGAGGCTGAATCGGGGAATCTTGGAGATGCTGTTTTTGTCGCGGCTCAGACCCATCGGCTTGATCTTATATCGATTCTCCTAACGGCGATAGCAATCATATTGGCTTTCGGCGGACTGTTTGCGTTCTTCGAAATCAGATATCGTGCTAAGTTAGTTGCTCAGGATACAGCAAGATCAGAGTGCCGCACAATTGCCGCCGGGCTGTTGAAGAACTATGCAAATGATGAATTGCCTGACGAGGTTCGCCGACTAGTCGAACTGATAATCCAAGAGAGAGACGGAGGCGACTATGGACAGCAAGATACAGGTGAAGTCCAATCTTGATATTCTGGCAGATTTCGCTGCCGACTACCCTGTCGATGTTGCGGAGGCGGCCAACGCTATAGGGGTGCGTGTCCTTTACGATACGCTGCCCTCTGGAATCTCCGGCAAAATCCAAAGAGACGAGCGCGGTGGATACTACATTGTAGCTAACACAACCGAACCGGAAGTGCGTCAGCGATTCACAATTGCCCATGAACTTGGTCATTACATTTATCATCGCGCGCTAATAGGCGATGGCATCGCCGATTCACCTGCCTATCGCGCGCCTGATGAGGCCATTTACGATGAGACGCCCCTGGAACGGTTCCACGAGACGCAAGCCAATCAGTTTGCGGCTAACTTGCTTATGCCACGCAAACTGATCAGGAAGGCGGAAGCCGAGCACCCGGGTGCCGATGTGCAGCAACTGGCCAAGCTTTTTAAAGTCTCTGAAGACGCGATGCGTATCCGCAAGGGCATGCCGACCAAAAAACAGGCTGCGATGCAGGATTTAGGGCTGGTTGAAGTCAATTAGGTGCCGGGCGGTTGTTCAGCTCCAATACACTCAAAGTGGTTGTATGACTGAGGAGAAAGGGGCAATGCCTGCTTCCTTCGACGCGGCAGACTATCTCGATACGCCGGAGGATATCGCCTTCTATCTGGAGGCGGTGCTGGAGGATCCGGCGCTTATTGCCGCCGCTCTCGGTGATGTTGCCCGGTCAAAAGGCATGTCGGCGGTCTCGCGGCAAGCGGGCGTCACCCGCGAAGCGCTTTACAAGGCGCTGGGCGAAAACGGCGATCCAAAGCTCTCCACGCTCATTGGCGTTTTGAAAGCGCTCGGTCTCCAGCTTGCTGTCAGGCCGGAGAACCGTCGCGATGATGCCGCCTGAACGGCTCAGCTCTGGCTCTGCGACTGGCTCTGGCCGGCCACGGTGAGTTTTACGGCGAGCGTCTCATGGCCGCCGCCGATGGTCATGCCGGAGACGGGGGCGGCGTCGCGGTAGTCGAGGCCGGTGGCGATGCGGACATAGCGTTCGTCCGGGCAGACCTTGTTGGCGGCGTCGAAGCCGACCCAGCCGAGGCCTTCGAGATAGCATTCCGCCCAGGCGTGGCTGGCCGTCTGGTTGGGGCCTTCCTCCATGTAGAGATAGCCGGAGACATAGCGCGCCGGCACCTTCATCGCGCGCGCGGCGGCGATCACGATATGGGCATAGTCCTGGCACACACCCTCCTTGTTTTCCAGCGCCTCGGCGGCGGTGGTTGCCGTCGAGGTGGCGCCGGGTTTGAAGGTCATCGTTTTGTGCAACACAGCCATCAGATCGTGCAGCCGGGCGAGATCGGAATCGCCTTCAAGCCGCGCGACCAGCGCCTTGATCGGCTCCTCGGCAAGCGTCAGCGGGGTGGGCCGCAGGAACAGCCAGAGCGGAATATCCGGCGATGCGGGGCCGAAAATGCCGTCGGTGTCGCGGGTTTCCACCGTGCCGCTTGCCGTCAGGCGCACGGTCTTGTGGTCGCCCTCCACCGAGACCAGGCGCACATGGTTTTCGTACTGGTCGGTATAGGAAACCTCGCTTTTTGCCCCCTCGATTGAAACCGCCCAGTCGCGCACGGTCTGGCCATTGCCGTCCACCGGGGTCAGGCGCAGCCGCTGCAGCGAGAACTGAACCGGCGCGTCATAGCTGTATTCAGTCACATGATGGATGTTCAAAAGCATCGTCGATCCCTCTCTTCGCTTCAGGCGTAGAAGCGATAGCCCTCGCTGATCTGCTGGCTCACGGTATTGTTGCGGCTGACGAAATCCTCCAGAAATTCGTGCAGGCCGTTATCCATGATGGTCTTGATCTTCTGCGTTCTCAGCGTGTTGCGGATCGCATGGGCGGTTTCGTGCGCCTGCACCCGGGCGCCGTAATCGGCGGCCAGGTAGTCGAGGTTCAGCACGATCTTCTCGTAGCAATAGGCAAGCGAGCGCGGAAGCTGCACATCCAGAAGCAGAAACTCGGCGATCTCGCTCGGCCGGTATTCGCCGTTGTGCACCCAGCCATAGGCGCGGTGGGCGGAGACCGAACGCAGGATCGATTCCCACTGCAGATTGTCGAGCGAGGTGCCGACATGGTGCACCGAAGGCAGCAGCACGTAATATTTCACGTCCAGAATGCGGCTGGTATTGTCGGCGCGCTCGATGAAAGTGCCGATATGGGCGAAATTATAGATTTCGTTCCTGAGCATGGAGCCATGAAAAGCCCCGCGAATCAGCGCCGTGCGGTGCTTGATCACGTCGATCGCCTTGGGCAGGTCGGCAGGCTTCACCTTCGCGCCCAGAAGCCCGCGGGTATCGATCCAGCACTCGTTGGTCGCCTCCCAGGTTTCCCGGGTCAGCGCGGTGCGCACCATGCGTGCGTTCTGGCGGCCGGAATCGATGCAGGAGACGACGCTGGACGGATTGCGGCGGTCGCGCAGCAGAAAGTCGATGGCATTGTCCGCCGTCAGCTTGTCATAGACCTCGAAATAGGCCTCCTGCACGCCGGCGCTTTGCAGGATGCCGTCCCAGTCGTCGGCGCCCTTGGAGCGGGTCAGCGAAACGCGCTGGCCGGCATCGATCAGGCGGGCGATGTTTTCCGCGCGCTCGATATAGCGGAACATCCAGTAGAGGCCGTTTGCGGTTTTTCCAAGCATGATCAGTCCTCCAGCACCCAGGTGTCCTTGGTTCCGCCGCCCTGGCTGGAATTAACCACCAGCGAGCCTTCCTTCAGCGCCACGCGCGTCAGCCCGCCGGGCATGATGCGCACGCGATCGGAGACCAGGACATAGGGGCGAAGGTCGACATGGCGCGGCGCGATGCCTTTCTTCACCAGGATCGGCACGGTCGAGAGCGACAGCGTCGGCTGGGCGATGTAGTTGGCCGGTCGGGCGCGCAGCTTGGCGGTGAAATCCTCGAGCTCCTTCTTGCTCGCCGTCGGGCCCACCAGCATGCCGTAACCGCCGGAGCCGTGAACTTCCTTGACCACCAGATCGGCGATGTTGTCGAGCACATAGGCGAGGCTTTCCGGTTCCGAGCAGCGCCATGTCGGCACGTTCTCCAGAAGCGGTTTCTGGCCGGTGTAGAACTCGACGATTTCCGGCATGTAGGAATAGATCGCCTTGTCATCGGCAATGCCGGTGCCCGGCGCATTGGCAATGGTGATGTTGCCGGCGCGGTAGACATCCATGATGCCCGGGACGCCGAGCGCCGAATCCGGACGGAAGGTCAGCGGATCGAGGAAATCGTCATCGACACGGCGATAGATCACGTCGATCGCCTGATAGCCGCGCGTGGTGCGCATCTGCACCTTGCCGTCGATGACGCGCAGATCCTGGCCCTCTACCAGTTCCACGCCCATCATGTCGGCGAGGAAGGAGTGCTCGTAATAGGCGGAATTGTAGATGCCGGGGGTCAGCACCGCGACCCGTGGCCTTGTGCCGGAAAAGCCGGGCGGGGCGAGCGTGGCGAGGCTCTGGCGCAGCAGCTGCGGATAGTCCTCCACCCGGCGCACCCGGTTCTTGTAGAACAGTTCGGGAAACATCTGCATCATGGTTTCCCGGTTCTCCAGCATGTAGGAGACGCCGGACGGCGTACGGGCATTGTCCTCCAGCACGTAGAACTGGTCCTCGCCGGTGCGCACGATGTCGGTGCCGACGATATGGGTGTAGACGCCGCCGGGCGGCTCGAAGCCGATCATCTGCGGCAGGAAGGCGTCGTTCTCCTCGATCAGCCGGCGCGGCAGGCGGCCGGCCTTGATGATCTCCTGCTTGTGGTAGATGTCCTTCAGGAAGGCGTTGAGCGCGATCACCCGCTGCTCGATGCCGGCGGCCAGCTTGCGCCATTCGCGCCCGGCGATGATGCGCGGCACGATATCGAAGGGGATCAGCTTCTCCGAACTGTCGGCATGGCCGTAAACGGCAAAGGTGATGCCCGTCTTGCGGAAGATATTCTCGGCATCTCGGGATTTAGCGATCAATGATGCGGGATTTTGCTGACTGTACCAGTCGTAATAATCCTGGTAGGGCGCGCGCGGCTGGTTGTCCGCGGTCATCATTTCATCGAATGCCAAAGCGTTCATCCCCCGATTGTTCTTCTTCCATATCAATACAACATCGTCAGCAATGCAAGGACCATGCCTTGCCGCGCGACAACCATTTTTAAAGTCCCGTTTTTATGAAACGCGCCGAAAAACAGGCAGTTCCGTAATACTTCGCCGATTTAGTGTGCAACGCCTGCCCGCCGTGGGCGCTTTCCGAACAAAACAAAACCCGCCGGAGGTGCGGCGGGTTCTGCAGTTTCGGCATGTTTGCGTCGGTCAGGCGCTCTGGCGGCGGTCGCCCTGGCGGTTGCGCGGGCGGCGGTTCTTGGCCGGGCGGTTGCGGTTGGCGCCCTCGCGGGGGGCGCCGTCACGCGGTGCGCCGTTGCGGGCCTCGCCCTGGCGCTGGCCGCCATTGGCGGAAGGCCGCGCCCGGCGGGCGGGCTTGCCGTTGCCGGCGCCGCCGCGACCACGGCCATTGCCGCGACCACGGGCGGGGCGCTCGGCCATCGCATGCGGTTCGCCGCTGGCGACCGTGATCTCGATGCCGGTCAGCTTCTGGATATCGCGCAGCAGCGCCGATTCCTCGGGCGTGCAGAACGCGATCGCCTTGCCTTCCTTGCCGGCGCGCGCGGTGCGTCCGATGCGGTGGACATAGGCGTCGGCCACTTCCGGCAGGTCGTAATTGTAGACATGCGTCACGCCGGGCACATCGATGCCGCGGGCGGCAACGTCGGTCGCGACCAGAACGTTGATCTCGCCGGTCTTGAAGGCCTTCAGCGCCCGCTCGCGCTGACCCTGGCTCTTGTTGCCGTGGATCGAGGCGGTGGCGAAGCCGCGGCTGTCGAGATGCTTCATCAGCTTCTCCGCGCCGTGCTTTGTGCGCAGGAAAACGATCGCGCGGCCATCCGGGTTATTGGAAAGCTCCTGACGCAGGATTTCGACCTTGTCGTTCTTGCCGGCAACGAAATGCACGGCCTGTTCGACGCGGTCGGCAGTCTTGCCGGGGGGCGTCACTTCAACGCGTTCCGGATTGGTCAGGAAGCGCTTGGAAAGCTCGGCGATCGATTTCGGCATGGTCGCCGAAAACAGCATGGTCTGGCGCTCGTCCGGCACCAGCGCCGAAATCTTCTTCAGGTCGTGGATGAAGCCGAGATCGAGCATCTGGTCGGCCTCGTCCAGCACCAGATAGCGCACGGCGGCAAGGTTCAGCGCCCTGCGGTCAAGCAGGTCGAGCAGGCGGCCGGGGGTGGCCACCAGAATATCGGTACCGCCGGCAAGCTGATGCTGCTGGCGGTTGATCGACGCGCCGCCGACCACGATGTTGACCTTGAGCGGCGTCTTGCGGGCGAAGATGCGCAGGTTTTCGGCGATCTGGTTCACCAGTTCGCGCGTCGGCGCGAGGATCAGCGTCTTGACGGTCTTCGGTGCCGGCTTGCCGCCATTTGCCAGCAGCATGTCGATGATCGGCAGGCCGAAGGCGGCCGTCTTGCCGGTGCCGGTCTGGGCAAGGCCCATCAGGTCGCGGCCTTCGAGCACCAGCGGGATCGCCTTTTCCTGGATCGGCGTCGGGGTCTTGTACCCTTCGGCTGCAATGCGGGCCACGAGCTGGTCGGAAAGTCCAAGTGTATTAAATTCAGTCAATTCAAAAGCGCCTTTCAAGGCATGCCGAAAGCCCTCCGCGCATTGCGTCCAAACGCAAATGCCGGTGGTTTCGGTTTCAAGCGCCCCGCGTGAAGTGGGAGCTTATCGGTGGAAAATGCCTTCCGCGCGCCGGCTGGGAGTGCCGGACTTTTCTCATGCGCTTGACCCGGACTTGACGCGACCGACTTGGGTCATCTGCGCCAGGCATGCTCACGCGGCATGCGAACAGGTGGAAAGCTGGGCTCGATATGATGCCCGGACCGACAAAAGTCAAGCTTTACCTCCCGGCCGGGCGAAAACCCGCCAGCATTTCGCGCTTTCCGGCAAAGCCGGGGCGGCGCTTGACGGTGAAGCCGGCGGCCTGAAGGTTGCGACGCACGAAGCCGGCGGCGGCATAGGTGCCGAACGTGCCGCCGGGCGCGGTATGGTCGAAAACGGCGCGCATCAGGGGCTCGGACCACATGTCGGGATTGCGAGAGGGGGCGAAGCCGTCGAGATACCAGGCATCGAATCGGTCGGAGAGGGTAGAGAGCGCCGCCAGAGCGTCGGCGCAGATGACGGTGAGGCGGGTCTGCGGATCCGCGTCGATCGTGATGACGCCTTCAGGGCGCTCCGGCCAATGGGCGGTGAGGGTTTCGCGCTCCGCCGCGATTTCCGGCCAGTGCGACAGGGCGCGGTCGATATCGGCTCTTCCCATCGGAAACAGCTCGAACGATGTAAAGGTGAGATGGCCGTCCGGCCGCCTGAGCGTCTTCCAGCGCCGAAAGGTCTCGCAGAAATTCAGCCCCGTGCCGAAGCCGAGCTCGCCGATTTTGAAGGGCCCACCCGCCCGCCAGCGTTCGCCGAGCCGGTTGGCATCAATGAACACATGGCCGCATTCGGCCCGCCCGTCCGCCTTGGAGAAATAGTGGTCCTGAAACGCCTCTGAAAACGGCCGGTCGTCGTCGTGCCAGGTGACCTCGGATGTGGGAAGCTGTTGCATGGGCGCGCCGTTTGTGATCCATCGCGGGGATGAATGACTCGACCGAAACCTCCCGTCAAACCCTGAATGCCGATCTCGCCATCATCGGCGGCGGCATCATGGGGTTGTGGGCGGCCTATCATGCCGAAAAGGCCGGCATCGACACGCTGCTGATCGATAGCGGCGCGCCGGCCACCAGCAATGGCCTTCTCGGCGCGCTGATGGCCTATATGCCGGATCAGTGGGACGAAAAAAAGCGGTTCCAGTTCGAGGCGCTGGCGGCGCTTGAGGGGCAGGTCCGCACGCTCGAGGATGAAACCGGTATCGCGACCGGTTATCGCCGCGCCGGCCGGGTGATGCCGCTTTATGGCGAACAGCAGGTGGAAACCGCACGCCTGCGCGCCGAAGCTGCGGATCAAAACTGGCGCGATGGCGCGCGGCGCTTTCAGTGGTCCGTGGTGGATCGTCCTCCGCTCGGTCACTGGCCGCCTGCCGATCCAGCGGCGCTTGGCTATGTCCATGAAGATTTCGCTGCCCATGTTTTCCCGCGCGGCGTGGTGAAAGCGCTCGGCGCCTTCCTGAGCGGCGCGCGCTACGTCAAGCGGCTGACCGCAAGCGTTACGGAAATCGATGTCGCCGCCTCGAGTCTTTTGCTGGCGGATGGCGGGCGGGTCGGCTTCGGCCATGTTATCGTTTCCGCCGGCGTCGGCGCTTTCCCGCTGCTGCAGCCGCTGCTTGCGCCTGAAGGAAAGCCGCTTGGCCGGCCGGTGAAGGGGCAGGCGGCGCTGCTTGTGCTCGATTGCGATCCCGCATGGCCGGTGATCTTCGATAACGGGCTCTATGTCGTCGCCCACCAGGGCGGCCATGTCGCCATCGGCTCGACCACCGAAGACGATTTCGATGACCCCTTCGGCGCCGATCACCAGATTGACGGCCTTATAGAGATGGCCCGCAAGATCGTCCCCGCGCTTGCCGATGCGCCGGTCGTCGAGCGCTGGGCGGGCCTGCGGCCGCGCGGCGTTCACCGCGAGCCGATGATCGGCGCAATCGATGCCGCCCCTCGCGTCATCGCGCTTGGCGGCGGTTTCAAGACAAGCTTCGGCATCGCTCATCGCTTGGCGGGGCATGCCGTGCGGCTTGCTGCGGGCCAGCCGGTCGAGGCGCTGCCCGATATCTACGATCTTGCGATCTATCGCAGACGCGCTCATGGCGAAAAGCGATAGAGCCGTTCTGCTTTCCTGCGAAACGCAAAACGGCTCCGTCTGCCTGTCGTCAGCCGCATCCGGATGGAACGCGGCTGTTTGCTTTGTCGGGCTCGGCGATCACTGATAATCGATGACGATACGGCCCTCGATTTCGCCGTGATGCATCTTTGCGAAGATCTCGTTGATGTTTTCGAGCTTGTCGGTCTTGATCGTCGCCTTGACCTTCCCCGCGCCGGCGAAATCCAGCGCCTCCTGCAGATCAAGCCGGGTTCCGACGATCGATCCGCGCACCGTGATGCCGTTCAGCACGGTGTCGAAGATCGGCAGCGGGAAATCACCGGGCGGCAGGCCGTTGAGCGATACGGTTCCGCCGCGCTGGACCATGCCCTGCGCCTGTTCGAAGGCCTTGGGCGAAACGGCGGTGACCAGAACCCCTTCCGCGCCGCCGATTTCCTTTTTCACGTAGGCCACCGGATCGGTGTTGCGGGCATTGACCGCCAGACTTGCGCCAAGACGCTTCGCCAGATCGAGTTTCGCGTCGTCGATATCCACGGCAAGCACGTTCAGGCCCATCGCCTTTGCATATTGCACGGCCAGATGGCCGAGCCCGCCGATACCCGAGATCACGACCCAGTCGCCGGGCTTCGTGTCCGTCACCTTGAGGCCCTTGTAGACCGTAACGCCTGCGCAGAGAATCGGCGCAATCTCTGTGAAGCTGACATTGTCAGGCAGGTGTCCGACATAGTTCGGGTCGGCCAGAACATATTCGGCGAAACTGCCATTGACCGAATAGCCGGTGTTCTGCTGCGATTCGCACAGCGTCTCCCATCCGCCGAGGCAATGCTTGCAGCAGCCGCAGGCGGTGTAGAGCCACGGAACCCCGACGCGGTCGCCTTCCTTGACATGGGTTACCCCGGCGCCCACGGCGACGACGTGTCCCACGCCCTCATGGCCCGGAATGAAGGGCGGCTCGGGCTTGATCGGCCAATCGCCCTCCGCCGCGTGCAGGTCTGTATGGCAGACGCCGCTTGCGGCCATCTTGACGAGAATCTGGCCCGGTCCGACCGAGGGGACCGCAACCTCCTCCATTACCAAAGGTTTGCCGAATTGCCGGACAACGGCGGCTTTCATGGTCTTATCCATCGGAACATCCTGTCTTGAGAAAATGCGGAATGGAGCTTCCGCAAAAGGGTTTGGCCGGGGAAGGCGGTCTTCGGGGCGACCGATCGTTTTCGAGACGTCGACCAACGCCTGCTAGGGCCTGCTTTAAGGCGCAGCGGAGGCGACTGTTCTCTGATCGGGAATATTTGCAACCGAAGTGCACGACGCTTCCTTTCCCGGTTGGCATGCGCCTGTCATTTCAACCGATGCCGGCAATTTTTCACCGCAGATCGTCCGCGCGGTCCGAGATGGCCGACACCTTGATGTCATGCACAGGCATTGCGCATAAACAGAATAGAACGTGGTGCCGGATTGTCCATGGTGTAGATTGCCGCACCTGGGCGGCGCCGCAAACGGTAAGCCCGTCGTATCAGTGTCATTGGAATCAGCTATCTCAGAGGCGAGAAACCGCTTGCTCATGTGATCCGCGATGCCCGCCGAACGCTATGCCATCTGCTTTACGCCATCGCCGCATGACGGGCTCGCCATCGTGGGCGCGAACTGGATCGGGCGGAGCGCGTTTTCCGGTGAGGTGGTCGAGCCGCCGATGATTTCTGGCCTGCCGCTTGCCGAAATCGCCTATCACACGGCGCTGCCGCGCCGCTACGGCTTTCAGGGCATGCTGAAATCGCCGTTCCATCTGGCCGACGGCATGAATGAATCCATGCTGCTGAAGGCGATGATGCGCTTTGCCATGCGTTTTCAGCCCTTCACCCTGCCGCCGCTCACGGTCGTGCATCGCCGCGATATTCTGGCGCTCGCGCCGATGACGGCTGTGCCCGCGCTCGATACGCTTGCCGCCAGCATCGTCACCGAGTTCGATGGCTTCCGCGCGCCGCTTTCCGAGGCCGAGATCGAGCGGCGGGCGTCGGGCGGGCTGACGCCGGTTCAGTTTGACAACCTGCACCGTTGGGGCGAGCCGGATGTGCTTGCAGCCTTCTCCTTCCACATGCCGCTGACCGGCCCTCTTTCTCCAAGCGAAATGGCCCGGATGGAGCGCTCGGTGGCGGCGTTTTTCGGGCCGATCCTGCTGGAGCCGGTCGAGGTCGATCATATCGCGCTGTTCATCGAGGAGGAGCCCGGCGCGCCCTTCTGCGTCCATTCGCTGCATCCGATGGGGGCGGTCAGGGCCCGGCAGTCGGCTTAGACCCAACCGGCCGCTTTCGGGTCGATCCGGCTTTTCCCCTTGATTCCTGCCGGCCTTTTCGCCTTATCTCTTCCGGCGATGGCGACGGTCGTCTACCGTCGGCAAGGAATGGAATTGAGGGCATGATGGACGCTGAAACGAACGCATATCCGCGTGATCTTGTGGGCTATGGCCGCAATCCGCCGGACCCGCAATGGCCGGGCGAGGCCAATATCGCCGTGCAGTTCGTGATCAATTACGAGGAAGGCGGCGAGAGCTGCATTCTCGACGGCGACCCGGCGTCGGAATGCCTGCTGTCGGAAATCGTCGGCGCCGAGGCCTGGCCCGGCCAGCGCAACATGAACATGGAATCGCTCTACGAATATGGTTCGCGCGCCGGTTTCTGGCGGTTGTGGCGGCTGTTCACCCGCATGGAAATACCGGTCACCGTCTATGGCGTGACCCAGGCGATGGCCCGCAACCCGGAAGCCGTCGCCGCCATGAAGGAGGCGAACTGGGAAATCGCCAGCCACGGTCTCAGATGGCTCGAATACAAGGATTTCGATATCGAGACCGAGCGCGCCCATATCCGCGAGGCGGTGCGGCTTCATACAGAAATTACCGGCGAGCGACCCTACGGCCTCTATCAGGGCAAGCCTTCGGTCAACACGCTGGATCTCGTGATGGAGGAGGGCGGCTTCCTCTACTCCTCCGATACCTATGCCGACGATCTGCCCTACTGGCTGCGCACCAAGGACGGCAAGCCCTTCCTGCGCATTCCCTATACGCTCGACAATAACGACATGCGCTTCGCCACCCCTCAGGGCTTCAATTCCGGCGAACAGTTCTTCACCTATCTCAAGGACGCCTTCGATACGCTCTATGACGAGGGCCGCGAGGGCGCGCCGAAGATGATGTCGATCGGGTTGCACTGCCGGCTCGTCGGCAAGCCGGGGCGGATGGCGGGGCTGAAGCGTTTTCTCGATTACGTCCAGAACCACGACAAGGTCTGGCTGGCGAAGCGGATCGAGATCGCGCGCCACTGGTATGAAAACCACCTGCCGCAGGAGGATGCGCAATGATGGACCGCGAAGAATTCGTCAGCCGTTTCGGCGGGGTTTATGAGCACTCCCCGTTCATCGCCGAGCGGGCCTATGACCGGGGCCTGATCCGCGAACCGCTGACGGCAACGGGCGTTGCCGAAGCGCTTGCAACGGTGTTCCGCGAAGCGACCGAGGAAGAACGGCTCGGCGTGCTGCGCGCCCACCCGGACCTTGCGGGCAAGCTTGCGATCGCCGGCGGACTGACCGAGGAAAGCCGCCGCGAGCAGGCCGGCGCGGGCCTCGACCGGCTGTCGCCTGAAGAGCATGCGGAGTTTACTGAGCTCAATTCCGCCTATATAGACAAGTTCAAGTTCCCTTTCATTATTGCGGTCAGCGGCCTCAATAAGGACGATATTCTCTCCGCCTTCCGGCGACGGATCGACAGTTCCGAAGCCGTCGAGCTTGAAACAGCCTGTGCTGAGGTCGAGAAGATCGCCGGTCTCAGGCTGCGCCACATGCTCGCGGAGTAAACTATGTCAGAACAAGAAACGTCCGTTGCCCTGCCCGATTTCGCGGTCGGCGCCATCAACCTTGCCTCCGCCCGGCTCGGCGCGCGGGCGATCTACGCCACGGACCAGTTCTTCGCCCCGCTTGCCCGCATGCTGAAGGATGATGCCGCCATCTTCCTGCCCGGCGAATATGACGAGCACGGCAAGTGGATGGATGGCTGGGAAAGCCGCCGCAAGCGCGTGCCCGGACACGATTGGGCGATCATCAGGCTCGCCATGCCAGGCCGCATCCGTGGTTTCGATGTCGACACCAGCTATTTCACCGGCAACTACCCGCCGCAGTGTTCGATCGAGGGCTGCTTCATGGAAAGCGGCGAGCCGGACGAGAACGCCGACTGGCAGGAGGTGCTTGCGCGCTCCGACCTGGGGCCCGACAAGCACCATTATTTCGAAATGGACCAGGACACGCGCCAGAAGGTGTTCACCCATCTCAGGATCCATATCTTCCCCGATGGCGGCATTGCGCGGCTGAGGGTCTATGGCTCGGCCTATTTCAACTGGGAGAAGGTCGGCGAGAACGAGGAGATCGATCTTGCCTATATCTTCGGCGGAACCCATGCGCTGCATTGGTCGGATGCCCATTACGGCCATCCCGACCGCATGCTGGCCCCCGGTCGCGGCGTCAATATGGGCGACGGCTGGGAAACCGCGCGCCGGCGCGGACCAGGGCATGACTGGGTGATCTTCAAGCTCGGCCATCCCGGCATCATCCGCCGTGCCGTTGTCGATACCGCCCATTTCAAGGGCAATTATCCCGATACCTGCATGCTGCTCGGCGCCAACCTGCCGGAGCAGAACGACGTCTTCAGCATGGAGGAGATCGAAGCCTCCGAAAACTGGCAGCCGATCCTGCCGCAGACCAAGCTTGAGGCCGATCACATCCATGAATTCAGCGGCAGCGCGGTCGCCGATATCGGCCCGGTCACCCATGTGCGGCTGGCGATCTTCCCCGATGGCGGCATCAGCCGGCTCAGGCTTTACGGAGTGAAGGCGTGACGCGGCTGACGCTCGAGCGGCTGACGCCGGAGGCGTTTGCCCCGTTCGGGACAGTGATCGCGCCGGATCCGGCGAAAGCCAGGATGATCAATGGCGGCACGACTACGCGGTTCCATGAACTTGCCCGCGCCGAGGCTTTGGGCGAAGGCGCTGCGGTGATCATCAACATCTTCCGGGGGGCGGCGCGCAGCTTTCCCTACACGGTCGACATGATGGAGCGGCATCCGCTGGGCAGCCAGAGCTTCTCGCCGCTGTCGCCGCGCCCCTTTCTGGTGGTCGTGGCCGAAGATGAAGGCGGCAAGCCTTCGATACCGCGCGTCTTTCTGGCGGAAGGCGGACAGGGCGTGAACTACCGCGCCAATATCTGGCACCATCCGCTGATGGCGCTCGGCGAGAGCAGCGATTTTCTGGTTGTCGATCGCGCCGGTCCGGGCGACAATCTGGAGGAGTATTTTTATTCCGACCCGTTCATCATCGAGGAGCCAACCCCATGACCGGCCTGACCACCCATGTTCTCGACACCGCCCTTGGCCAGCCCGCTTCGGAGATGAAGATCGATCTCTATCGCATCAAGGGCGGCGAGCGCACCTTTCTGAAGACCGTCTACACCAATGATGACGGCCGGATCGACGGCGGGGCGATGCTGACATCGGAGGAAGTCGAGCCGGGCCAGTACGAACTCGTGTTCCACGCCGGCGACTATCTCAGGCGCACTGGCGCGACACTAACCGAGCCCGCCTTCCTGGAGGATATCCCGCTGCGGTTCGCGATCGCGGATGTGACCGCCCATTACCACGTGCCGCTGCTGGTCTCCGCGCACGCCTATTCCACCTATCGGGGCAGTTGATGAAGATTGCCGCGATCGCCGACATTCACGGCAATATCGACGCGCTCGAGGCGGTGCTTGCCGATATCGAGCAGCATCAGCCGGATCTTATCGTCAATCTCGGCGACAGCCTTTCCGGCCCGCTCGCCGCCGGCGAAACCGCCGCCCGCCTGCTGCCGCTCGGCCTGACCACGGTGCGCGGCAACCACGATCGCGCCCTTGTCGATCGTCCCTTCGAGGAGATGGGCGACTGGGAGCAGCCGATCTTCGGCGAGCTTTCGGATGCGCATCTGCAATGGTTCCGCGATATGCCGAGCGCCGCCGTGGTGGCGCAGGAGGTGTATCTCTGCCACGCCACGCCGAAGAACGACGAGATCATGTGGCTGGAGGAACTGCTCGACAATGGCCGCTTCACGCTGCGCGGCCAGCATGAGATCGAAACCTTCGCGGCGGGCATCACCTATCCGCTTATCCTGTGCGGCCACAGTCACGTCGCCCGCTCGGCGATGCTCGCCGATGGCCGCCTGATCGTCAATCCGGGCTCCGTCGGCTGCCCGGGCTTCGCCTATCACATTCCCGTTGACCACAAGCTCGAAACCGCCAGCCCCATGGCCTGCTACGCGCTCATCGAGAAAACGGATGCCGGCTGGACGCCGAACTTTCGGCAGGTGCGCTATGACACCGCGCGGATGGTAGGACTGGCGCGGGAGCGCGGTTACGAGGATTGGGCGCGGGTATTGGCCACGGGGCGAGTATGATGCCAAGGGCCAGTCATAGGGGCTGATCCAACGCGGAAACTTGAGCCAATTGTTTGACGATAAGCGGCCGCGCGGTTCGATTGGGATACGCAAATATCCCAACCAACCGGCTTGTCCCGTTTGGCAAATGAGTGACCTTAAACGTTGCAGATCCTTCGCCCATTTCTCCGCAATCTATTGCAATACGGACCGGTTCCGATTCTGCCAAAATTTCCTTCAGCTTCCCGGAACAACTGAAATCTTTCTCGTAGACTGTCACGACGCCATTTCGAAACTTGAACCGGGGTGCGGATAGCGCGGCAGGGCCACTTTGTATCGTGAAGTCGGCTTCGTTCCATTGGCTGAAAGCAGGCAATGTCTGACTGCAAGAGGCCAGAAGGCCGGTGCCTGATATTGTCAGCGTCATCAAAACTGCGGTTCGGCGAATCAACGTCAACTCAAAAATCCACCTTCGCGATGATGCTGCGGTCGATCTCCTCGATATCGCGCTTGCCGCAGAGCGCCATCGTCACATCGAGTTCCTTGCGCAGGATGTCGAGGGCGCGGGTGACGCCTTTTTTGCCCATGGCGCCGAGGCCGTAGAGATAGGGGCGGCCGATATAGGTGCCTTTCGCGCCGAGCGCGCGGGCTTTCAGGATATCCTGGCCGGAGCGGATGCCGCCATCCATGTGGATCTCGATCTCGCCGCCGACTTCATCGACGATCTTCGGCAGCATGGAGATCGAGGACAGCGCGCCGTCGAGCTGTCGGCCGCCATGGTTGGAGACAATGATTGCGTCGGCGCCGGTCTTTGCCGCCATCGCGGCGTCCTCGGTATCGAGCACGCCCTTGAGGATCAGCTTGCCGCCCCAGCGCTCGCGGATCCATTCGACATCCGCCCAGGAAAGCCGCGTGTCGAACTGTTCGGCGGTCCAGACCGCGAGCGAGGACAGATCGGACGAGGCCGGCGCGTGGCCGACGATATTGCGGAACGAGCGGCGCTTGGTCTGCAGCATTTCCAGCGCCCAGAACGGGCGGGTGCCGACCTGCCAGACATGTTTCGGCGTGAATTTCGGCGGGGTCGAAAGGCCGTTGACGATATCCTTGTGGCGCTGGCCGAGAATCTGCAGGTCGAGCGTCAGCACCAGCGCGCTGCAGCCGGCGGCCTTGGCGCGGCCGATCAGGCTTTCGACGAAGCCGCGATCCTTCATCACATAGAGCTGAAACCAGAACGGTTTGTTGGTGTGCTCGGCGACATCTTCGATCGAACACACGCTCATGGTCGACAGGGTGAAGGGAACGCCCGCCTCCTCGGCCGCCTGGGCGGCGAGAATTTCGCCATCGGCATGCTGCATGCCGCAAAGCCCGGTGGGCGCGAGCGCGACCGGCATCGAGGCCTTCTCGCCCACCATGGTGGTTGCGAGAGAGCGATCCGACATATCGACCAGAACCCGCTGGCGCAGATGGATTTTCGCGAAATCCGCCTCGTTGGCGCGATAGGTGCTTTCCGTCCACGCGCCGCTGTCGGCATAGTCGTAGAACATCTTCGGCACGCGCCGTTTGGCCCGTTTCTTCAGGTCGGCAATCGTCAGTGGCTCAGAAAACATCGGTCTCTCCGGTAAACGCCGCATATCGCTTATGGCAAATCCGGCGTGCCGCGCCAAGCCTGCAAACACGGCGGCGGTACGCAGCCCGGCAAGCGGTGTCAGAGCGCCGATTTGGCCGGCCTGCCGGCGATATAGGTCTCGGCGATCGCCCGGTCGTCGCCGAGCGTCTGCAGCAGGAACAGCTCCTCGGCAAGCGTGGTGACGGCTTCCATCTTCAGCGCCATGGCCGGGGTCGCGCGCGCATCGAGTACAACGATATCGGCATCGCTGCCCGGCTCCAGCGTGCCGATCCTGTCGGCAAGGCCAAGCGCCTCGGCATTGCCGCGGGTCATGTGGAAGACGCTCTCCAGCGGCGTCAGCCTTTCGCCGCGCAATTGCTGGATCTTGTAGGCCTCGTCCATGGTCTTCAGCATCGAATAGCTGGTGCCGCCGCCGATATCGGTGGCGACCGCGATGCGCACCGGCCTGTCCCGGCGCTCGAATTCCTTCAGCGGAAACAGGCCGGAGCCGAGAAACAGGTTCGATGTCGGGCAATGGACGGCGACCGCGCCGGTTTCCGACAACGCATCGCGCTCGCGCTCCGAAAGGTGGATCGCGTGGCCGAGCAGCATGTTGGGGCGCAGCAGGCCGTAATGCGCGTAGATATCGGTGTAGTCCTTCGCCTTCGGATAGAGCGAGCAGGCGAATTCGATCTCCGCCAGGTTTTCCGACAGATGCGTCTGGATATGCAGGTCGGGATGCTCGCGGGCGAGTGCGGCCGCCATCTCCATCTGCTCCGGCGTGGAGGTGATGGCGAAGCGCGGCGAGATGACCACATGGTTGCGGCCCCTGCCGTGCCAGTCGGCGATCACGGCCTTGGTGTCGTCATAGCTCGATTGCGGCGTATCCGTCAGCGCGTCCGGGGCATTGCGATCCATCATCACCTTGCCGCCGAGCATCAGCATGTTGCGGCGCGCGGCTTCCGCGAAATAGGCGTCGGCGGAGGCCTTGTGGACCGAGCAGTAGGCAACGGATGTGGTGGTGCCCTGGCGGATCATCTCGTCGAAGAAGGCGACGGCGATGCGGGCGGCGTGCGCGGAATCGACGAAGCGCTGTTCCTCGACAAAGGTGTAGGTGTTGAGCCATTCCAGCAGGTTCGCAGCATAGGAGCCGATCACCTGCATCTGCGGGAAGTGCAGATGGGTGTCGATCAGGCCCGGCAGGATCAGATGCGGGCGATGATCGATGATCGCGACGTCCTCCGGGGCCTGCGCCCGGACATCGCCAAACGCGCCGCAGGCGGTGATGCGGCCGTCTTCGATCAGCAGGCCGCCATCTTCCTCGTAGAGATAGCTTCCCGTATCCGACAGGTTCTCGGGGCGGCGGTGAAACGACAGCAACCGCCCCCTGAGGATCATTCGCTCTTTGCCTGCGTGCTCGACCTGTACCATGCCACCAGCTTTGCCCGTTCGTCCGGCGTCATGCCGGTCACGTTACCCGGAGGCATGGCATGGCTGCGCCCGGCCTGCAAGTAAATCTGGTTGGCGCGCGAGGCGATTTCGGCGTCGGTCTCGAAGCGCACATTGAGCGGCGGGCGGTGAATGCCCTCATAGACGGGCTCGGCCATGTGGCACATAGAACAGCGTGTTGAGACGACCTGTTTGGCGTCGGCGAAATGCGGGTCCGCGGCAAATTTCTCGAAGGCGGGGGCGACAGCCATGTCGGGGTTTTCCACCTTGAAGAATTGCGGCGAGGTGGACAGCCACATGATCACGATGAAGATGAGCGCGGTCAGCAGCCAGGTCCAGTTCGGCTGACCCTTGCGGGCGTGCACGGTGTTGAAATAGTGCCTTATGGTAACGCCCATCAGGAAAACCAGCGAGGCGATGATCCAGCTATAGGTGGTCGCGAATGCCAGCGGATAGTGGTTCGACAGCATGAAGAAGATGACCGGCAGCGTCAGGTAGTTGTTGTGGAGCGAGCGCTGCTTGGCCTCCTTGCCGAGCTTGGGGTCGGGCGTCCTTCCGGCCTTCAGATCAGCGACCACGATCTTCTGGTTGGGAATGATCACGAAGAACACGTTTGCCGTCATGATCGTCGCCGTGAATGCGCCCATATGCAGGAAGGCGGCGCGGCCGGTGAACAGATGCGAGTACCCCCAGGCCATGAACACCAGCAGCACATAGAGCAGCAGCATCAGGCCGATGGTGTGCTTGCCGAGCGGCGATTTGCACAGATAATGGTAAAACAGCCAGCCGATCGACAGCGACGCCAGCGAGATCAGGATCGCGACCGGGGCCGAGACGTCGAGCACGCTGCGGTTGACCAGGAAAAGGTCCGCGCCGCCATAATAGACCAGCGCCAGCATCAGGAAGCCGGACATCCAGGTGAAATAGGATTCCCATTTGAACCAGATCAGGTGCTCCGGCATGTGCGCGGGCGCGACCATGTATTTCTGGATATTGTAGAAGCCGCCGCCATGGACCTGCCATTCCTCGCCGGAAACGCCTTCGGGCAATCCGGGACGGGCGACGAGGCCGAGATCGAGCGCGATGAAATAAAAGGATGAGCCGATCCAGGCGATGGCGGTGATGACATGCAGCCAGCGCACGGCGAATTGCGCCCACTCCCACATGATGGCGAGTTCAAACATAAAGTGTCCCCAAAACTAAGATCGTCCCGATGATGCGCAATTTCTACGCGAAAAAAAAGAGATGTTTTGCAAATGATCGCAAATAGATAGGAAGGCGTTACCGGGCTGCATCCGTAGTGTGCAGCCTGCCCGCTTTTGCGGCATGAATGACCGAAATCAGTTCAGCTGCAACCAGAGCGGCAATCACCGCCGGGCGCTTGTCGGAAACCGCGGTGCCGCCGATAGGCATGACAAGGCGGGAAAGCGCGGCCTCGGAGAGCTCCTGTTTTCCGGCGTAGCTCAGAAAGGTGGCGCGTTTGGTCTTCGAGCCGATCATGCCGCAATAGGAAAGGTCATCGCGCTTCAGCGCCTCGGTGGCGATCAGGAAATCCAGCGCGTGGTCGTGGGTGAGGATCACGGCGGCCCCGCCGGCGGGAATGTTGGCGACCTCGGCCTCCGGCAGGGGGGAGAGCCGAAGCTCCACGTCCTCGGGCAGAGCCTCGACCATGTCCGGCCGGCTCTCGATGATCACGGTGTTGAAGGGCAGCGGCGCGAGCGCCGCCGACAGCGCCGAGCCGACATGGCCGCCGCCGAAGATGAACACCGAGGGCTGGCGGGCGGTCTCTGTCTCAAGTCGCGCGAGAAAGGTTGCGATGGTCGCCGCGTCGGCGACCTCGAATGCCAGCTCCGTACGCCCGCCGCAGCACTGGCCGATATCCGGGCCGAGAGCGATATCGAGCCGGGTTTGCGCCGTGCGGCCCGCAAGCAGCGCGCGGGCGTGGTCGATGGCGAAATATTCAAGCTGTCCGCCGCCGATCGTGCCTGAGGTGGCACCGGCCGAGACGGCGATCGCGGCTCCGGCCTCACGCGGCGTCGAGCCTTTGATCGCCGCGACGGTGACGATGACGGATGGACCGTGCGTCGCAAAGAACCGCCGATATGTCTCCGCCTCGCCCATCGTTCAAACCTGCTTCATCCGCTCGACCGCCATCAGCACGCGTTCCGGCGTGGCTGGCGCATCGAGGCGCGGGCAGACGCGATAGTCGGCGACGCTGGCGACGGCCATCGAGATCGCCTCTAGCGCGGAGATCGCCAGCATGAAGGGCGGTTCGCCGACGGCCTTGGAGCGGCCGATGGTCGGTTCGCGGTTTTCGGAAAAATCTGTGAGCTTGACGTTGAAGATCTTCGGCCGGTCGGAGGCGAGCGGGATCTTGTAGGTGGAGGGCGCGTGGGTTCTGAGGTGGCCCTTGTCGTTCCACCACAGCTCTTCAGTTGTCAGCCAGCCCATGCCCTGAATGAATCCGCCCTCGATCTGGCCGATATCAATGGTCGGGTTCAGCGAGCGGCCGACATCGTGGAGGATGTCGGTGCGTTCGAAGATATATTCGCCGGTCAGCGTGTCGATCGAGACCTCGGTGCAGGCCGCGCCATAGGCGAAATAGTAGAACGGCCGGCCTTTGCCCGCCGCCCGGTCCCAGTGGATTTTCGGGGTCTTGTAGAAACCCGCTGCCGAAAGCTGGATACGGCCGAAATAGGCGGCCTTCACCAGATCGGGGAAGGGGATTTCCTTGCTCCCGATCCGCACACGATTGGGCAGGAACTCGATGTCCTCGGCCGCGACCTGATAGTGGCTGGCCGCAAACCCGATCAGCCGATCCTTGATTTCCTTCGCCGCATTATAGGCCGCCATGCCGTTGAGGTCGGAGCCCGAGGAGGCTGCGGTGGCGGAGGTGTTGGGCACCTTGCCGGTGGTGGTGGCGGTGATCTTCACCCGCTCCAGATCGATCTGGAACACGTCGGCGACCACCTGCGCGACCTTGATATAGAGCCCCTGGCCCATCTCCGTGCCGCCATGGTTCAGCTGCACCGAACCGTCCTGATAGACATGGACGAGCGCGCCGGCCTGGTTGAAGGCGGTCATGGTGAAGGAGATGCCGAATTTCACCGGCGTCAGCGCGATGCCCTTCCTGATGATCGGGCTCGTCCTGTTGAAATCGATGATCGCCTGCCGCCGGGCGCGGTAGTCGGCGCTTTGCTCCAGCTCCTCGACCATGCGCAGGATGATGTTGTCCTCCACTGTCTGGTGATAGGGCGTGACATCGCGGCCGGAGCCGTTGGGCCCGTAGAAATTCGCCTTGCGGATATCGAGCGGGTCGCGGCCCAGCGCATAGGCGATTTCCTCGATGAAGCGCTCGCCGGCCAGCATGCCCTGCGGCCCGCCGAAACCGCGATAGGCGGTGTTGGAGCAGGTATGGGTCTTGAGCGGCCGCGTCACCAGATGGACGTTCGGGTAGTAGTAGGAACTGTCGGCGTGAAACAGCGTGCGGTCGGTCACCGGACCGGAGAGATCGGCGGAAAAGCCGCAGCGGGCGGCGAAGGTGGCGTCCACCGCCTCGATGACGCCGTCATCGTCATAGCCGATGTCGTAGAAGGCGACGAAGTCATGCCGCTTGCCGGTCATGATCATGTCTTCGTCGCGGTCGGGGCGGAATTTTATCGCGCGGTTCAGCTTCTTCGCCGCCAGGGCTGCGATCGCCGCAAAGCCGTTGCCCTGCGTCTCCTTGCCGCCGAAGCCGCCGCCCATGCGCCGCTGGTAGACGGTGACCGCGTTGGAGGGGATGTCGAGGACATGCCCGACGACATGCTGGATCTCGCTCGGGTGCTGGGTGGAGGACCAGACCGCCACCTCGTCATCCTCGCCGGGGATCGCCAGCGCGATCTGGCCTTCGAGATAGAAATGCTCCTGGCCGCCAATTTCCATCTCGGCGGTGATCCGGTTCTTCGCCGTTTCGAGCGCCGCCCTGGCATCGCCGCGCTGGAGCTTCAGCGGCGTGATCACGTCCGGCGCGTTATGGGCGAGCGCATCGCGCACGCTGGTCCAGAACGGCAGGTCCTCATAGGTGATTTCGGCCAGTTTCGCCGCCGCGCGGGCCTGATGGCGGGTCTCGGCGATCACGGCGAAGATGAGCTGGCCGTGATATTCGACGATTTCGTCGGCAAACAGCGGCTCGTCGTGGTGCCCGCCCGACGAGATATCGTTGACGCCGGGCACGTCCTTGCCGGTGAGAACGCAGACCACACCAGGGGCCGCCTCGACCTTGGAGAGGTCCATGGCGACGATCTTGGCATGCGGCCGGTCGGAAAGGCCGACGCCGGCATGGAGCAGGCCGGCGGGTTCCGGCATGTCGTCGATATATTCGGCGGTGCCCGCCACATGCTTGTGGGCGGAATCATGCACCCGGGATTTGTGGATGCCGCCGGAGATTTCGGCCTTCAGCTTGGCGGTGTCGTGGATTGCCTTGTCCATCGCTTACGCCTCCTCTTCGGCAAAACGGCGCAGTTCCTGCGCGTCGCCGCCGGTCTCAAGCAGGAACCGCGTCAAAAGGTTCTTCGCCGTCAGCATGCGGTATGCGGCGGTGGCGCGCATATCGGTCATCGGCTGGTAGTCGTCCTCGAAGGCCGCGCGCGCCGCTTCCACCGTTTCGCTGTTCCAGGGCTTGCCGGAAAGCGCGGCCTCCACATGGGAAGCGCGCTTGGGAATGCCCGCCATGCCGCCATAAGCGATGCGGATGGTCGCGACCGTGCCGTCCTCGGCAAGCTTCAGATAATATGCGCCGCAGACGGCGGAGATATCCTCCTCGCGACGCTTGGCAACCTTGTAGACCGCGAAATGGCTGCCGGACGTGGGCTTCGGCACGGTGAGCGACAGCACGAACTCGCCGGGCTTGCGGTCCTGCTTGCCGTAGTCGCGGAAATAGTCCTGCAGGGCGATGGTGCGGGTGCCGTTTGTCGATTGCAGCGTCAGCGTGGCGCCGAGCGCGATCAGGGCGGGCGGGGTGTCGCCGATCGGCGAGCCATTGGCGACATTGCCGCCGATCGTGCCCATATTGCGCACCTGTTCGCCGCCGATCCTGAAGATCAGCCGGGAAAAGGCCGGGATTTTTTCCGCCAGCGCCGGCAGCGCCTCGGAATAGGTGACACCCGCGCCGATGATGAAGCTCGTATCCGTCTCGGTGATGGTCTGCAGCTCTTCGAGCTGGTTGATGAACACCATCGGGTTCAGCCTGCGCATCTGCTTTGTGACCCACAGCCCGACATCGGTGGAGCCGGCGACGATGGTGGCGTCGCGATATTCCTTCAGCGTCTCGGCAAGCGCTGCGATCGAGCCCGGGATGATGGCGCGGCTGGTCTCGTCGCCGACCGTGATCGTGGCATCCGTCTTCATGCCGGCAAGCCGCGTCATCACGCTGTCGCGCTCGCGGGCAATCGCGTCGAAGGCCGCATCCGGGCGGATGGCCGAGGCCTTCTCGGCGGCCTTCACGATCGGCTCGTAGCCGGTGCAGCGACAGAGATTGCCCTGCAGCGCCTTTTCGATGGCGAAGCGCGATGGCTTCTCGTTTTCCATCCACAGCGCGTAAAGCGACATCACGATGCCCGGCGTGCAGAAGCCGCATTGCGAGCCGTTGAGATCCACCATCGCCTGCTGCACCGGGTGCAGCGTGCCGTCTTTCGCCGCCAGATGCTCGATCGTGACCACATGGGTGGCGTTGAGCGAGGCGGTGAAACGGATGCAGGCATTGACGGTCTCGTAGACCAGCCTGCCGCGCGTCAGCCGGCCCACAAGCACGGTGCAGGCGCCGCAATCGCCTTCCGCGCAACCTTCCTTGGAGCCGGTCAGCCGCTTTTTGATGCGCAGATAGTCGAGCAGCGTCTCCGAGGGCGACATCGCGTCAAGCGCAATTTCCTCATCGTTCAGTATGAACCGTATCGTCATCCATTGTCCTTCATTCCGCTCGTTCGAGCGTCACTTGGCCGTCCAGCCGCCATCGATCGAAATATGAGTGCCGGTCACCTGGGCCGCCGCGTCGCTTGCCAGATAGAGCGCGGTCGCGGCGATCTGCTCGACGGTCACGAATTCCTTCGTCGGCTGGGCTGCCAGCAGCACGTCCGATTTCACCTGTTCCTCGGTCATGCCGCGCGCCTTGGCGGTGTCGGGTATCTGCGCCTCCACAAGGGGCGTCAGCACATAGCCGGGACAGATCGCGTTGACCGTGATTTTGTGTTCGGCAAGTTCCAGCGCCACCGTCTTGGTCAGCCCCATCATGCCGTGCTTGGCCGAGACATAGGCCGCCTTGAACGGCGAGGCGACGAGGCCGTGGGCGGAGACCAGATTGATGATGCGGCCCGAGCCCGCCTTCTTCATCAGCGGCACGGCGTGACGGATAGTATGGAACGAACTCGTCAGATTGATGGCGATGATCCGGTCCCATTGTTCCGGCGGAAAATCCTCGATCGGGCTGACATGCTGAATGCCGGCATTGTTGACCAGCACATCGATGCCGCCGAACGTATCCGCGGCGGATGCGATCATCGCCTCGATCTCGTCCGGCTTCGTCATGTCGGCGGGGTGGTAGATCACCGATCCGCTGCCCAGCGCGCCGATACGCTCGACCGCTTCGTCGATCTCCGCCTGGCTGCCGAAGCCGTTCAACACGATGTTGTCGCCCGCCGCCGCAAAGCCCTCGGCGATGCCGAGCCCGATGCCGCTGGTGGAGCCGGTAATCACGACAGTCCGCGCCATTCTTCAGTCCATTCCCGTTCTTGATGTTTTGTCGGAAAGGTTATGCGCAATCAGCAATCCATGCAATCGCCCGAAGAGGCGTGAATGCAGCCGGTTCGGAAAAAATTGACCAAACGGTTCGAAAATGCCGCTGCAGATCCCGACTCGCATTTTCTGTCGGTCTTCAAGCGCCGTTTGTTGTCGATTTGTCTCTAGAGGTCGACTTCCTGAGCAAACCGCATGAACCAGAAAAACATCGTGCACCACAGTGCCGCCCTTATATGCCAGACGAGGGATGCTATGGGATAGATGCGCCATTCGATGCCACGGGCAGGCCATCGGATCGTAAAGGAGGAACCTCTTCTGGCGAGCGTGCCCACGGCGACGAAACTGGTTGCAAGCACGGCGGAAAAGGTGATCCTGTCGGAATCGAGCCCAAAGAACACCAAAAACGTCACCACTATCGCCATCATCGCGCTAACGCCCAAAACGGGACGCAGGGCGTAGCGCAGGTGGCCGTCTTTCCCGCCGTCATCCTTCGGCGCTGCCACCCACGGAAAAAGAGCGGCGATAACGGTTCGGAAATAGGAGTGCAGATTGGCCTGCATGATGTCGAGGATCGCGACAACAAAGATGTAAAGGATGCCGAGGGTCAGGCCGACCATCGGTGCCATAAGGCTGATGCAGCCCAGCGATGCCTGGCACTCCGAATACTCCATGCCGACCTGCTTCCCCCGGGCCGTTTTCCTTGACGCATCTTGTGATGGAAATGCAGTCGGTGCAACCTGAAGAGGCGTCACGAGACAATGCGGTCACAAAGCCTGAACAATCCGTCACCCCGCGCAGGGCCATGACATTCGCCCATGATTGCTCCATATGCTGGGGAAACCAAGCTGAAGCGACACGACGCGCTTGAAAGGATGAGTATGGAACTGGGCGTTTTCACCTTTGCCGATGTCGATCCCGCCGACGGCATCGATCGCGGCCGCGAGGCCGAAAAGCGGATGAAGAACCTGATGGAGGAAATCAAGCTCGCCGACAGCGTCGGGCTCGATGTCTTCGGCGTTGGCGAGCACCACCGCGTCGACTATCTGGTGTCCTCGCCGGCCACGGTGCTGGCGGGAGCGGCGACGATCACCGAAAACATCCGCCTCACCAGCGCGGTCTCGATCCTCTCTTCGGATGATCCGGTGCGGGTGTTCCAGCAATTCTCCTCCGTCGATCTGCTTTCGGGCGGCCGCGCCGAGATCATGGCCGGCCGCGGCTCCTTCATCGAAAGCTTCCCGCTGTTCGGCTATCCGCTGGAAGCCTATGACCAATTGTTCGAGGAAAAGCTCGATCTGTTGCTGAAGCTCCGCGACAACGAGACGGTGACGTGGTCGGGCAAGACCCGGGCGCCGATCAACAACCTGCCGGTCTATCCCCGTCCGGTGCAGGACCCGCTGCCGGTGTGGATCGCGGCCGGCGGCACGCCGCAATCGATGGCGCGCGCCGGCTTTCTCGGCCTGCCGCTGATCATCGCCATTCTCGGCGGCCAGCCGCGCCGGTTCGCGCCGCTGTTCGATCTTCACAGGAAGGCCGGCGAGCAGGCGGGGCATGACGTATCGAAGCTGAAGCGCGCGATCTCCGTCCACGGATTTCTCGCCGATACCACCGAAAAGGCCGCAGACATTTTCTACGAGCCGCAAAAGGCCGTAATGGACCGGATCGGGCGCGAGCGCGGCTGGGGCCCGCAAAGCCGGGCGCAATATGATGCGACGCGCGGGCCGGAAGGCGCGCTTTTCGTCGGCGGGCCGGAGGAGCTGGCGAAGAAGATCGTCGCCCATCAGCGCATCATGGGGCTCGACCGGTTCATGATTCAGTTCGCCGTCGGGCTTGTGCCGCATGACGAAGTGTTGCATGCCATCGAACTTTACGGCACGAAAGTCGCGCCGATGGTGAAGGAAATGCTGGCTCAGGGAGAGCCGGTCTGAAAGAAAGCGTCCCATGATTGTCGAGACTGAAGAAGAACTGGCCGCGCTGAAGGATATCGGCCGGATCTGCGCCACCGCGATTGAAAAAATGGCGGCGGCGCTGGAGCCGGGCATCACCACGCTGGAGCTCGACAATATCGGCCGCGCTTTCCTGGAGGAAAATGGCGCGCAATCGGCGCCGGAGGTGACCTACCGCTTTCCCGGCGCTACCTGCATTTCGGTCAACGAGGAAGTGGCCCACGGCATTCCCGGCGACCGGGTGATTGCCGCAGGCGACCTCGTCAATATCGACGTCTCGGCCGAAAAAGACGGTTTCTTTTCCGATACCGGCGCGTCCTTCGCCGTGCCGCCGGTCACCTCCAAGGTCAAGCGGCTGTGCCGCGACGGCAAGCGGGCGATGTGGACCGGCATCAATCAGGTCAAACCCGGAAGCGGCTTTTCCGCGATCGGCAACGCGATCGGCGATTTTGCCCGCAAGAATCGCTATTCGCTGATCCAGAACCTCGCCAGCCACGGCATCGGCCGGTCGCTGCACGAGGAGCCCGCCGAGCTTTCCACCTGGCCGGACAGGGCCGAGCGGCGGATCATCGCCGAAGGCCAGGTTTTCACCGTCGAGCCGTTTCTGTCGCTCGGCGGCGAATGGGCGGAGGAGGAAGACCGCGAATGGGTGCTCTATTCCCAGCCGCGCGCGCTCACCGTCCAGTTCGAACACACGATCGTCGCCACCCGCAACGGGCCGCTGGTGCTGACGCTGGGCGAGGGGGCCGGGGGGTGATTTAGCCGCGGCGGCTGCCCACGGGAATGTGAGGCACCTTAATTATCTTTAATTTCTCTTTGTTAAGCCAAATGCCGTAAGACTTGCGAAAGCGCAAACATTTCCGGAAGGCCTGCTCTTGTTTCAGTCATTTTTTCCCCGGCCGAAATGGTTTTTCCTCTCCGCTCTGATATGGACCCTGGTCGCCATCGCCGGCTGGTACGGCGTGGTCCGCGAACTCGGCGTCAGTATCGGGTTCAAGCCGTTTCCCGAGGGTGATCAACCGATCGGGCTTGCGCATTTCTTCACGCCGGATTTTCTCTGGTTCTACCTCTACTACGCCGTATTCTCGGTCATCTTCGGCGTGTTCTGGTGGATTGTCGGCGACAATCGCAAATGGCAGCTCTGGTCGGTCTGGGGCTCGCAGCTGATCATCTTCATCACCTATTTTTCGGTGCAGATATCGGTCGCGATCAACAACTGGCGCCGCCCGTTCGGCGATACGCTGCAGGCAGCGCTGCAGGGCGAGGCCGGCATTACCGCGCAGGATTTCTACACGCTGATGCTGATCTTCCTGCAGATCGCCTTCCTGTCCGTCACGCTGTTCATCGTCACGCGCTTCTTCGTCAGCCACTATATCTTCCGCTGGCGCACGGCGATGAACGATTACTACACCGGCATGTGGGATCGCGTCCGCCACATCGAGGGTGCTTCCCAGCGCGTGCAGGAAGACACGATGCGCTTCGCCTCGATCATGGAAGGCCTCGGCGTCTCGATGATCGATTCGGTGATGACGCTGATCGCCTTCCTGCCGGTGCTGTTCTCGCTGTCGCAATATGTCACCGAACTGCCGATCGTCGGCGCAATCCCGGCGCCGCTTTTCACCGCCGCGATCTTCTGGTCGCTGTTCGGCACGATCCTGATGGTGGTGGTCGGCGTCAAGCTGCCGGGGCTCGAATTCCGCAACCAGCGTGTTGAGGCGGCCTATCGTAAGGAACTCGTCTATGGCGAGGACCATGCCGACCGCGCGCAGCCGGAAACCCTAGTCGAACTGTTCGACAATGTGCGGCGCAACTATTTCCGGCTCTATCTGCACTACACCTATTTCAACCTCGCCCGCTCGCTCTACCTGCAGGCCGACAATATCTTCGCCTATTTCATCCTCGTCCCGGCGATCGTGGCGGGGGCTGTGACCTATGGTCTCGTGCAGCAGATCGTGACGGCCTTCGGGCAGGTCGCAAGCTCGTTCCAGTATCTCGTGATGTCATGGTCGACGATCATCGAACTGATCTCGATCTACAAGCGTCTTGCCGCCTTCGAGGCCGCGATCTTCGGCCAGAAATTGCCCGAGATCGACCAAGAGGATTATCAGGAGCCCGGCGGCGACGTTGTCGAGCCGCATCCCGAGGGGTAAAGCTGAGAAAGGACGGGGTTGTCACCCGATCCCGTCGGTCCCATTGGCCTGTCGCGACTTCGACTGGAACACTTCTAAATGGCGCGCTTCCGGCTTATGGTGGCGTCGGGTGGATTGTTCTTTCGGGGTTCCTTCATGGTCATGCTCATAATCGCCGTTCTGCTTTTCACCGGAACGCATCTCATTCACACCTTCGCGCCGGGGTTTCGCCAGTCGATCATCGACCGCATCGGCGAGAACCCGTGGAAGGGCTTGTTTTCGCTCGCGGCGCTGGCCGAATTCGTTTTTCTCGTGTTCGCCTTCGGCCAGGCGCGCCAAAGCGGGGCGGTTTTCTACTCGCCGCCATTCTGGATGGCGCATATCACCATCCTGTTGATGCTGATCGCGATGATCTGTCTTTCGGCGAGCTTCTTTCCGCCGGGCAAGATCGCGGCGATCGCCAAGCATCCGATGGTGCTGTCGGTCAAGATCTGGGCGCTCGCCCATCTTCTGGCCAATGGCGAGGCGGCCTCGGTCATCCTGTTTGCCGGTATCCTGATCTGGGCGGTGATCCTGCGCATTTCTCTGGCGCGGCGTGAGCGGGCAGGGCTTTTGACGCGCAAGCCCTTCGTCTCGGCGCGCTATGACGCCTATGCCTTTATCCTCGGCATCGTGCTGTGGGGGCTGTTCATCTGGAAGCTGCATGTCTGGCTGATCGGCGTGCCGATCCAGTTCGCCGCATAATCGGTGCGGCGAAGCGCCTTTTGCCCTTACAACAGAGCGAAAAAACGGTTAGAAGGCCCGGCACGTAACAAAATGCATGCCGGAGTGACGGAATGGCAGATCAGAACGACAGCTTTATCCGCGAGGTTAATGAGGAACTGCGTTCCGACAGGATGAAAGATGCCTGGCGACGCTATGGCAAGATTCTGATTGCGGCTGCCGTCATTCTCGTGGTCGGCACGGCCGGCTGGCGCGGTTACGAATACTGGCAATCCCGCGAGGCGGCGAAATCCGGCGACGTGTTCCTCACCGCGCTGAACCAGATCGAGGCCGGCAATCTCGATGCCGCCGAACAGACGCTGGCCCAGCTCGAGCAGGAAGGCCACGGTTCCTATCCGGTGCTGGCGCAGCTGCGCGCCGCCACCCTGCTTTCCGAAGCGGGCGACACCGCCGCGGCGATCTCGGCCTTCTCGTCGATCGGCAAGGACCGCTCGGTGCCGGAAGCGATCCGCGATGCGGCGAAGCTGCGCGCCGGCTGGCTGCTGGTCGATACCGGCACCTATGAGCAGGTGTCCGCCGAGGTCGAGGAATTGTCGAATGACGGCAATCCGTTCCGCTTCTCCGCGCGCGAAATCCTCGGCCTGTCGGCCTACCGGCTAAAGGATTACACCCGCGCCCAGCAATGGTTCGAGGCGATTGCCAACGATCCGGAAGCCCCGCGCAATGTGCTGAACCGCGCCCAGATCATGCTCGAAGTGATGACCGCCGACGGCAATGTCGCCGAGACCGCGGCCGGCTGACACGTCTTTCGCGGCGAGGCGAAGCGCGCGAAAAAGCGGCGGGACATGACCGCCAGGAGAAACATTTCATGAGTTTCAAGGTCGCCATCGTCGGAAGACCCAATGTCGGCAAGTCGACCCTGTTCAACCGTCTGGTCGGGCAGAAGCTGGCGCTTGTCGACGACACGCCGGGTGTCACCCGCGACCGCCGTCCGGGCGAGGCGCGGCTTGCGGATCTGCGTTTCACCATCATCGATACGGCCGGCCTTGAAGAGGCTGCCGCCGACACCCTGCCGGGGCGGATGCGCGCCCAGACCGAGGCGGCGATCGACGAGGCGGATCTGTCGCTGTTCGTCATCGACGCCAAGGCCGGGCTGACGCCGGCGGACAATACGCTCGCCGAAATGGTGCGCCGCCGCGGCAAGCCCGTGGTGCTGGTCGCCAACAAGGCCGAGGCGCGCGGCTCCGATGCCGGCTTCTACGACGCCTTCACGCTCGGCCTTGGCGAACCCTGCCCGATTTCCGCCGAGCACGGCCAGGGCATGCACGATCTGCGCGACGCGATCGTCGAGGCGATCGGCGAGGAGCGCGCCTTCCCGAAGGAAGAGCCCGCCGAGGAAGCGCTCACCGATGTGATGCTGACCAAGGAAGAGGCCGACAACCCGGAGGAGGCGGCCCCCTATGACGACAGCAAGCCGCTTCGGGTCGCGATCGTCGGGCGGCCGAACGCGGGCAAGTCGACCCTGATCAACCGCTATCTCGGCGAGGAGCGGCTGCTGACCGGCCCCGAGGCCGGCATCACCCGCGATTCGATCTCGGTCGAATGGGAATGGCGCGGCCGGCCGATCAAGCTGTTCGACACGGCCGGCATGCGCCGCAAGGCGCGGGTGGTCGAAAAGCTCGAAAAGCTCTCGGTCTCCGATGCGCTGCGCGCGATCCGCTTTGCCGAATGCGTGGTGATCGTGTTCGACGCGACGATCCCGTTCGAGAAACAGGACCTCCAGATCGTCGATCTGGTGCTGCGCGAGGGCCGCGCCGCCGTGCTCGCCTTCAACAAATGGGACATGATCGAGGATCGCCAGGCCGTGCTAGCCGATCTGCGCGAGAAGACCGAGCGGCTGTTGCCGCAGGCGCGCGGCATCCGCGCCGTGCCGATCTCCGGCGAGCGCGGCACCGGCCTCGACAAGCTGATGCAGGCGATCGCCGACACCGACAAGGTCTGGAACCGGCGCATCTCCACCGCAAGGCTCAACCGCTGGCTCGACCACCAGACCATCAGCCATCCCCCGCCCGCCGTCTCCGGCAGGCGGCTGAAGATGAAATACATGACGCAGGTGAAGACCCGCCCGCCGGGTTTCATGATCTCCTGCACGCGGCCGGATGCGGTGCCGGAAAGCTATATCCGCTACCTGACCAACGGCCTGCGCAATGATTTCGAGATGCCGGGCGTCCCGATCCGCATCCACTTCCGCGCCGGCGAGAACCCGTTCGAGCACAAGCGCAAGAAGAAGCGGTAGGTAATCTCAGCTGGGGTCAGGCCCCGGCCGGCTTGAATTCGATTTCGATCGCCACATCCACATCGTCACTGAGCGCCGGCGTCGCGAATGTCAGGCCCCAGAGCGAGCGTTTGACCGTCATGTGGCCGGAAAAGCCAAGCTTGGCGATCTTCTCGATCGGGTGCTCGGCGAGCGAGCCGTTGAAGACGACATCCATCACGGCCGGATGGGTTTCTCCGCGCATGGTGAGGTTGCCCTCGATCCGGCCGGTATTCTCGCCGGTGATCGTGATGCTGTCCGAGACGAAAGTGATCGGGCTTGCAGCAAGGAATGCCGGATCGCCGCCGATCTTGCCGTCGAAATCCTCGACTTCCGGGAAGGGGAAATCGGTTCTGACATTGGTGGGATCGATTTCCACCGTCAGCTTTGAAAGCGCGGGCTGGTCGGCGTTCCAGTTGAGCCGCGCGTTGGCGCCGATGAAGCGGGCGGTGAAGTGCGACAGGCCGAAATGGTCGATCTTCCAGGTTACGCTGGTGTGCGGGCTGTCCTGTTCATAAAGGCCGCTCGGCGCTGGCTGCGGGCCGTCCGCCATCGCGGGGGCGGCGATCATGAGGGCGAGCAGAAGGGTATTGATACGCATTGTCGTTCTCCAGAATGTAGAGCTTTGTGATTGTCGTGCAGAAGCGCCCGGCGCAGGCGGCGCAGTCTTCCGGGCTGCAGCCGCTGCCGTTTTCGGCGGTGGTCATGCCGCCAGTCCGATGCCGGTCTGAACGGCGGCGAACTCCGCCTCCGTCAGGCTGGGGCGGATCGCGAATTCGACGACCGCGTTGAAGACCTCCGCGGGCATGGCGCGATACATACCGCCGACCATCGCATTGCGCTCGGCCGGGTTCATCGCCGGCAACATCATGCGGGTAAACGCCATGTTCTCCTCCGGCGGGATCGAGGCGATGATGCGCATCTCGATCGCCTGCAGTTCCGCATCGGAGAAATTCTGCCAGAGGATCGGGCAGAGCACGGTTTCCTCTTCATGCATATGGGCGAAGTCATCGGCGATATAGGCCGCGAAGGTGAGGTAGAGCCCACGTCCGGCCTCGACGCGCGCAGCGCCGCTGGCATTCTCCACCGCGGTGATTTTGTTGGCGATGATGGCGAAGGCCTTTCGGTGATCGTCGTGCTGCTCATCGACGAGACCGGTGCCGATCCCCCTTTCGTGGAGGGCCGCATGGATCTCCCTGTCCTCGTGTTCGACATGGGCGGCGGCCATCGAAAGCAGGCGCTTCATATCGGAAAGAAGCTTCTCGGTCGTGGCGGCATCGGTGAAGTCATTCGCGCCGAGGCGCGTAAGGAGCAGGCATTGCGTGCGACGCAGCCCCTTGTGGACGCTGCCGTAGAGGTCATAGCGGTGCGCAAGGATAGGCGTGTTGGTCATGAAGTCGTTATGGCTCATTTCGGTCTCGCTGGTTTGTTGCAAATGCCGGCAATCCGGCGGCGGCTCCTGCATTAGCGACACGCCTCGCGCCGCGCTTCCTAAAAGCTTGCTAAGCGCTGCTCCGCTTTCCTAAATCTTTCCTATTTGCGGGTTGTGGCTATGCCGATCCGACGGTCGCGGGTAGAATAGTGTCACGGCAATCGCGCCTGCTCTGGGGAACAAGGTGCTTGAAGGCGACGTCGCGGCTTTTCTGTCCGGCAACGTGATGATTGTTGCAGCGACCACCGACGCGGCGCTGCGGCCCCATGTCGGCCGCGGATGCGGCGCCTATTTCGATGCGGATCAGGGCGATATCGTCCTCCTGGCCTCTTCGAGCCAGTGGCCGGGCTTCCACGCCAATGCGAGAAAGGGCGGGTTGATCGCCGTGACCTTTGCCAATCCGGGCACGTATCGCGCTGTGCAGGTAAAGGGTTCTATCGGCTCGGTCGCGCCGGCGAACCTCGAGCAGACGGAACGGGCGAGCCGCTATATGGAAGAGATGCTCGATCTGCTGGCCGGCCTCGGCGTCAGCCGTCTTCAGCTTTCCTCGGTGTTCTGCGATGCCGATCTGGCGGCGGTCCGGTTCTGGCCGGCCGATCTTTTCGTGCAGACCCCGGGCCCTGGCGCCGGCGCGCGGATATGGAGCGAGAAATGCTGAGCGTTCCGCTGGAGGCGATCCGCGACAGTTTCGAGGGCATCATGCCCTCCGTTATCGCGACCAGCGATGCCGCGGGCATGCCCAATATCTCCTATCTCTCGCAGGTCCATTACGTCGACAGCGAACGTGTCGGCCTTTCCAACCAGTTTTTTTCGAAGACGGCGGCCAATATCGCGATAACGGGCAGGGCTACTCTGGTCGTGCTGGACGGACGCACGGGCTTGCAGCATGTCCTCGACCTTGTGTTCGAGCGCTCCGACCTTTCCGGTGGTATATTCGATCGTCTCGCCGCCCAGTTCGATGTGATGGCGGGTCTTCAGGAGACGTCGCACATGTTGCGGCTAAGGGCCGTGGACATCTACCGGGTGGAGGCGTGCAACCGCATCGATCCGGTCGCGCCGTTGGCGCTGCCGCCGCCGCTGTTGCAAAACTGCGAAAACCATCTCTGGCAAGCTGCCGTAACAACAGGTGAACTCGCCACGCTCGGCGATGCCGAGACGCTTCTCGACGTTAGCCTTGCGGTTTTGGAAAAACGTTTCGGGTTCGCTCACTCCATGATCTTGATCGCCGATCTTGAGACAAACAGGCTCGTGACCGTCGCAAGCCGTGGCTATCCGCATTTCGGCTTTGGGGCCGAGATCCCCATCGGAGACGGCATTATCGGCATTGCCGCCGAACGCCGGCAAACCGTCCGCATCCCCGATCTAAGACGCAGCCGGCGTTACGTCTCTGCAATCGCCTCTGCTGCTGCTGCAACGTATGACGAAATTCCCATGCCGACGATCGATGAGCCGCAAAGCCAGGTTGCGGTGCCGATGATCGCCGGCGGACGCCTTGTCGGCGTGATGTTTGCCGAATCCGAAAGAAGCTTCGACTTTTCGCATAACGAGGAAGCCGCCCTCAGGGTGGTTGGGGCGCAGGTGGCCGCAGGTCTGGTTAATTTCGAGGTCGCTGATGGTCTGGGCGAGGCGAGCCCTCAGGCCGCCGCGTCGGCGGCTGAAAGCGGCGATGAAAGCAGTTTCGTGTTTCAGTTTTTCCCGCGTGACGGCGGCGTGTTCATCGACAATGAATACGTCATTCGGGGCGTGCCGGGCCGGCTGCTGCATCATTTCGTAAGCAATTATGCGCAGTCGGACAGGACGGTTTTCTCCAACCGCGAAATCCGTCGGGACAAGAGCCTCAACCTGCCGGATTTTAAGGACAATCTGGAGACCCGTCTGATCCTGTTGCGCCGGCGGCTGGAAGAACGCGGCGGGCCGGTGCGGCTGGAGCGCCCCGGGCGCGGTCAGATCCGGCTGGTGATCGACGGAAAGCCGGAAATTTCGATCGTGGATGAATAGCGGTGCGACAACCCGACTGAACCTCAGCCGTCATGTGCGCGGATCACATTGTCATGGAACTGCGCGGCGGCGGCTTCCCAGGTGTAGGTCGCGGCCAGTTCGCGGGCCTTTTCCGATGAGCAATCAAGCGCCTTCAGGCAGGCGGCCTTAAGGTCCTCGTCGAGTGCGCCCGCCTGTTCATGTCCGCCGAGGATATCGGCCGGGCCGGTGACGGGGAAGGCTGCGACCGGAATGCCGGATGACAGCGCCTCGATGATGGTGTTACCGAAGGTGTCGGTCTTGGAGGTGAAGACGAAGACATCGGCCTCGGCATAGGCCTTGGCCAGTTCGTCGCCTTTCAGCATGCCGAGAAAATGGGCCTTCGGATATTTCTGCTCCAGATCGCGCCGCGCGGGACCATCGCCGACGATCACGATGCTGCCCGGCAGGTCGAGCGCAAGCAGTGCCTGGATGTTCTTTTCCACCGCCACGCGCGCGACCGTCAGGAAGATCGGGCGGGCAAGGCCGCCAAACGGGGCATCCGTCTTCGGGCGGGGATAGAACAGGGTGTTGTCGATCCCCCGGCTCCAGCGCATCAGATTATTGAAGCCGTGGCCTTCCAGCTCGCGGGCTAGGCTTTCGGTGGCGACCATGCAGCCATTGCCGGCATTATGGAAATTGCGCATTACCGAATAGAGCCAGCTTGCCGGGATGGGCAGGCGGGCGGAGACATATTCGGGAAACCGCGTGTGGTAGCTCGTCGAAAAGCGGAACTTCCGTTTGCGGCACCAGCGCCGCGCCTTGTAGCCGAGCGGCCCTTCGGTGGCGATATGAACGTAATCCGGGCGGCTTTCCTCGATCAGGCGGGCCACGTGACGGTAGCTCGCAAGCGCCAGGCGGATTTCAGGATAGGTCGGCATGCCCATATTGCGAAACATGTCGGGGGTGATCATCGTCACCTCCATGCCCATCTTCGCCAGCTCGCGATTGGTGTTCTCTATGGTGCGAACCACGCCGTTGACCTGCGGATGCCAGGCATCCGAGATGACAGTCAGTCTCTTCACCGGTTCAGCCATTCACGGAATGTCCTTTGACAAAAGGCATTTGCGGGTTTCAGCCGCTTTAGCCCGCGCATATGTCAGTCATATTACAGTGGCACTTTCGGCGCGATTGTGCGTTGCAAAAGAAATGCCGCGCCGCATTTACCTCGGGCGGGCGCGGAGATAGGCTCAGGACCAGACATTTCGAGCAAGGAATTTTCAATGACGGACGGCAATACCGGCAATTGGTGGCGTGGCGGCGTCATCTACCAGATCTATCCCCGCTCCTTTCAGGATACCACAGGCGACGGCATCGGCGATCTGCCCGGCATCACCCGGCGGCTCACCTATGTGGCCGAGCTCGGCGTCGATGCGATCTGGCTGTCGCCGTTCTTCAAGTCGCCGATGGCCGACATGGGCTACGATGTCTCGGATTATCGCGATGTCGATCCGATGTTCGGCACGCTCGATGATTTCAGGGCGCTGGTGGACGAGGCCCACAGGCTCGGCCTGAAGGTCATCATCGATCAGGTGCTGTCGCATACCTCCGACCAGCATCCCTGGTTCAAGGAAAGCCGTTCGAGCAAGGACAACCCAAAGGCCGACTGGTATGTCTGGGCCGATGCCAAGCCCGACGGCACGGCGCCCAACAACTGGATGTCGATCTTCGGCGGGCCGGGCTGGGAGTGGGACGGCACCCGCAAGCAGTATTACATGCACAATTTCCTGACGAGCCAGCCCGATCTCAACTTTCATTGCGAGAAGGTGCAGGATGCGTTGCTCGACGCGGTCCGGTTCTGGCTCGATCTCGGGGTGGACGGCTTCCGCCTCGATACGGTCAACTACTATTTCTGCGACGACAAGCTGCGCGACAATCCGCCAATGCTGGAGGATGACGATGCCGCAGGCCTCGATGCGCCGGACGTCAATCCCTACGGCTTTCAGAAGCACATCTATGACAAGACAAGGCCGGAGAATATCGGCTTTCTCCAGCGTTTCCGGGCGCTGCTCGATGAATATGACGACCGCTCCTCGGTGGGCGAGGTCGGCGACGGTGCGCGCTCTTTGAAGACGGTTGCCGACTATACCGCCGGCAACGACAAGCTTCACATGTGTTACACCTTCGATTTCCTCGGCCCGGATTTCTCGCCGGCCCATATCCGCAAATGCGTGGAGAATTTCTTCACCGTGGTGTCCGACGGCTGGGTGTGCTGGGCGTTTTCAAACCACGATGTCGATCGCCATGTCTCGCGCTTCGCCAAAACGGAAGCCGAGCGCGAACCGGTCGCGCGGCTCGCCATTTCGATTCTGGCAACGCTGCGGGGGTCGATCTGCCTCTATCAGGGCGAGGAACTCGGCCTGCCGCAGGCGGAGCTTGCCTTCGAGGATCTGCGCGATCCCTATGGCATTCGCTTCTGGCCCTCCTACAAGGGCCGCGACGGCTGCCGCACGCCGATGCCATGGAGCAATGTGCCGCCCGATGCCGGCTTCTCCACGGCCGAAAAGCCCTGGCTGCCGGTGCCGGAAGCCCATCTGGCGCTTTCGGTGTTCGAGCAGGCGCCCCGACCGGACTCGGTCTATAGCCATTACCGCGCCACGCTCGCCTTTCGCGCCGAGCATGCGGCGCTGTTTGACGGCGATATCGAATTTCACGACTGCGACAGTGACGACGTGCTGATGTTTACCCGCAGCAAGGGCAATGAAACCCTGCTGTTCATCTTCAACTTCGCCGACACGCCGCAGGACGTGCCGTTGCAGATGACCGTCGACCACGTCAAATCCGTCGATCTGCCGGGCATGACGGGCGTGCTGAACGGCGCCGAGGTGGAACTCGGCGCCTTCGACGGGTTTTGCGCGCGGATCTAGAACAGGTTCGCCGTGCGCAATGTGATGGCGGAAGCCCGGTTCGCCGGGCCTCCGCGTCGCGCTCAGTCTTCCAGCGCCTTGAAGCGATAGAGCAAGGCTCCGAGCAATCCGCCGGCGAGCGGCGCGACGATGAACAGCCAGAGCTGGGCCAGCGCATGGCCGCCGGCAAGCAGTGCGGGACCGAAGCTGCGGGCGGGATTGACCGAGACGCCCGTGACCTGAATGCCGACGAGATGAATGGCAACGAGCGTAAGCCCGATTGCAAGCCCGGCAAAGCCGGCGGGCGCCGCGGCGCCGGTCGAGCCGAGAATGACGATCACGAAGATCGCGGTGAACACTACCTCGAAGACGAGCGCCGCCGGAAGGGCATATTCGCCGAGATAGCCCGGACCCCAGCCGTTCTGGCCGAGGCTGGCCGTGGAGCCGGCGATGATCGCCAGAACGAAAGCGCCCACCAGCGCGCCGGAGAACTGGGCGACCCAGTAGCGCAGCATTTCACCGGCCGGCATGCGGCCCGCGACAAACACGCCGAGGCTGACGGCGGGGTTGATGTGGCAACCGGAAATCGGCCCGATGCCATAGGCCATGGCGACAATGGCGAGACCGAAGGCAAAGGCGATGCCGGTCTGCCCGATGGCATCGCCGCCAAGAACGGCTGCGCCGCAGCCAAACAGCACAAGCACGGCCGTGCCGATAAATTCCGCCACGAGTTTCTTCATGTTGAGGACCCCGAAAAAAACGGCGGCCCCCATTCCCCGAGCGGCTCGCCGACAATTGAACGATCAATGTGGAGCGACCCAGGTGTTTTTTTCGAGATATGCGCGATTAGTTCGCGTTTAGCAAGCAAAATAAGAGATCGGCAACCTATCCGTCTATCGTCACGGACCAGCCGAAACGCGCCGATTTGCCGGCGGGCAGCGTTAGGGTGAAAGGCCGGTCTTCGATCGCCGGGCCCTTGCCATGGGCCGCGGCCATGCCGTGCCAGGGCTCGACGCAGATATAGGGCGCGCCGGGCTTGGTCCAGAGCGCCAGGTTCGGCAGGTTCTCGAAGCGGAAATTGAGCGACGGGCCATCCTCGGCGCTGAGGCTCAGACGGTCGCCAGCGCCTTCGGGAAAGACCATCGCATCCGCCTCGAAATAATCGTGGTCGAGGGCAAGCAAGCCGCCCGAGAAGGGCGAGGCGAGCGGCGTCAGGTCCAGGAGGCCGTCGCGCAGGCGGATCATGGCGGGCGCGGCGCGGTTTGCGAGCGCGATGTGATGGACATGGCCCCTGGAGAGGCCCGGCATCGGCCAGCGGAAGGCGGGATGAAAGCCGAAGCCGAACGGCATTGGCCGCTCGTCCCGGTTGTCCACCTCGGCGGTCACCGTCAGTGTCGCGTCCGCCAAAGCATGGGTGATCGCAAGCGAAAATTCGAACGGATAGGCCAACCGAGTCTCGTCCGTCGGGTCAAGCCGGAAGCGGCAGGAGGAGGGCGAGCTGTCCTCGAGCGCGAATAGGCTCTTGCGGGCAAAGCCGTGCTGCTGCATCGGGAAGGCCATGCCCTCGATCGTCACCCTGTTATCCGGCGCCTTGCCGACGATCGGAAACAGGATGGGCGCGCGGCCGGTCCAATAGGCCGGGTCGCCATCCCAGAGCCATTCTCGCCCGTCCTTGCCGGTGATTGATCGGGTCTCGGCGCCAAGCGGCGAGACCGCGACGGCAAGGCGTTCGTTCTTGATCAGAATATCGTCGGACATGACGGCATCTCCCGTTTGCGGCAGCGCAATAGCAATAAAGGACGGGCTAAAAGGCGAAACCGGTTCTCGCCTGATCCGAAGCGGCGGCGGAAAGCGGCGCGGCGGGAAAACCCGATGCGCCGGCTTTCACGCCCGCTACAATGCGCGGCGGCCTCAGATATTGTTCATCAGCACCTTGCGCAGCTTCTCGAACAGTTCGTCGATCTCGGATTTGGAAATGATCAGCGGCGGCGACAGCGCGATGATATCGCCGGTGGTGCGGATCAGCAGGCCGTCTTCATAGGCTTTCAGGAAAGCGGTGAAGGCGCGCTTGGTTGGTTCTCCCGCGATCGGCTCCAGCTCGATCGCGCCGATCAGCCCGGTATTGCGGATGTCGATGACATAGGGGCAGTCGCGCAGGCTGTGGAGCTGTTCTTCCCAATAGGGCGCGAGTTCTGCGGCCCGCGTCAGCAGGCCTTCCTCCTTGTAGGTGTCGAGCGTGGCGAGCGCCGCTGCCGACGCCATCGGATTGCCGGAATAGGTATAGCCGTGGAAGAACTCGATCATGTGCTCCGGGCCGCTCATGAAGGCGTCATGGATCGCGGAGGTCACGAACACCGCGCCCATCGGAATGACGCCGTTGGTCAGACCCTTGGCGGTGATGATGATGTCCGGTTTGACGTCATAATACTGCGCGGCAAAGGGCGTGCCGAGACGGCCGTAACCGGTGATCACCTCATCGAAGATCAGCAGGATGCCGTATTTGGTGCAGATTTCGCGCAGCTTCTTGAGATAGCCCTTCGGCGGAATGAGAACGCCGGTGGAGCCGGCGACCGGCTCGACGATGACGGCGGCCACGGTCGAGGGGTCGTGAAGCGTGACGATCCGCTCGAGTTCGCTCGCCAGATCGCCGCCATGCTCCGGCTGGCCCTTGGTGAAGGCGTTCTTTTCCGGCAGGTGGGTGTGGGGCAGATGGTCGACGCCGGTCAGAAGCGTGCCGAACATCTTGCGGTTGGCCACGATGCCGCCGACCGAGATGCCGCCGAAATTGACGCCGTGATAGCCGCGCTCTCGCCCGATCAGCCGGAACCGCGAGCCGTCGCCCTTCGCCCGGTGATAGGCAAGCGCGACCTTGAGCGCGGTTTCGACCGATTCGGAGCCGGAATTGGTGTAGAGCACATGGTTCATGCCGTCCGGCGCGATGTCGACCAGCCGGTTGGCAAGCTCGAAAGCCTTGGGGTGGGCGAGCTGGAAGGCGGGGGCGTAATCGAGTTCGCCGGCCTGCTTGCGGATCGCCTCGACGATCTTCGGCCGGCAGTGACCGGCATTCACGCACCACAGCCCCGCGGTCGCGTCCAGAACCTTTCGTCCGTCGGCGGTCGTGTAATACATGTCCTTGGCGGCCACGAACATGCGCGGGGCCTTCTTGAACTGCCGGTTGGCGGTAAACGGCATCCAGAATGCGTCGAGGTTGTTGGGCGTCACATTGGCGCTGTCGGACATGAGCTGCTCCACAAAAGAAAGCGACCCGTCGCCGGGCCCTGTTGCTTCATTACTATTGGAGAGCACGTTATCAGCGGTACCGCCGCCGTCAAGCGAAAGCCTCTGCCAGGAGGCACAATCCGTCAGGCATTGCCCTGACTATTCCTGCCGGTCCGCGACGCGCCGACCGACAGAGGCTCATACCCTTGGTATCAGCCCGCCTTGCGGCTGGCGATCACTTCCTCGTCGTAAATCTCGCCGAGCGTGTCGAGAAGCTTGCGTACCGGTTCGGCATGGGTGCTGTAATAGATGGTCTGCGCTTCGCGCCGCGTTTCCACGAGGTTCTGCGCGCGCAGCTTCGACAGGTGTTGCGACAGGGCGGACTGACTGAGGCCGACGCGGACCGCGAGCGCGCCAACCGGCATTTCGTTTTCGATCAGCACACAGAGAATCTGAAGACGTTTCGGATTTGCCATCGCCGAAAGCAGGCTGGCGGCCGGAGAGGTCTTGTCTGATAGTTTGTTTGCGCTCACATCAGTACTCCTTAGCTTGACGCGAAGTGTCAATAATTTTTCCAATGCCTAAAATGGAATGTAACTGAGTCTCCCGGAAAAAAATAATACGAAATTTAGGGTATTTTTTAACAGGGTGACCGAAAATAAAGGAGAAACCCATTTCCGTCCGCCCTCTGCATCGAATTAACTCGACTGATTACTGACAAATGACAAGCAGGAGCCGATCTCGACGTGACGCGACATGCGGTCAGGCTTTCACTCGGGTTCGATCAGATCCTTGCCCTCGATGGCGTACGCCTTGCCAAAGCCGCCATTGAGGTTCGCCGATACCGGCGACAGGCGGTAGAGGTTGAAATCCGGGAAATCGATATAGGTCTTTGCCTTCGGGTGGCGTTCGAGGAACCGCGCCCGCATCCGCGCGTGGTCGTCGCTGCCGCGTTCTATGACCCCGGCCAGGCACCGCGTCGTCATGCGCGGATGGGCCATCGGGTCGCCCTTTCCCGGTTCCCCCGTCAAAAGCGAAACCCTGCCGTCGCGCTCGATCGCCCTGGTATGGCTCGATAGCGCCGAAATCAGGATCACGGGCGCGCCGTCGGTGTCGGTCGCGATCAGCACTCGGCTTGCGAGCGGAAATCCGGTCTCCGGTTCGTTGACGGCAAGGGCGGCAAAACCGGCATCGCGCAGAAGCGATTTTGCCAGGCTGATGGCCGCTTCGTCGGTTTCGCGCAAGGGAGAGGCTTTCTCGTTCATGTCAAAGGCCCTGCCGATTGCGGCCGTCGCGGCGAAAGGCCGGCGGCAATTTCGCGGTGGGAAATCGTTCCGGCAATCCGCCCGCCCTCGACCACCCCGATCGTGCCCGGCCGCTCGGCAAGCAGGCGTATCAGCGTCATGGCCGGTGTGGCGGCCTTGACGGTCGCTGCGATCTGCGTGTCGAGTTGGCTGCGGGATGAAACGGGACTCATGATGTCTGCTGCGGTCAGAACCGCCATCGGATTGGTGTTGGCCACGAAATCGGCAACATAGTCATTTATCGGGTTCTTGATGATTGTGCGCGGCGTGTCCGTCTGGATTATCTTGCCGCCTTCCATGATCGCGATGCGATCGCCGAGCTTGATAGCTTCGTCGAGATCGTGACTGACGAACAGGATCGATTTTCTGAGGCGCTGCTGCAGTGCAAGCAGTTCATCTTGCAGATGGGCGCGGATCAGCGGATCGAGCGCGGAAAACGGCTCGTCCATCAGAAGGATCGGCGCGCCGGTGGCAAAGGCGCGCGCAAGGCCGACACGCTGCTGCATGCCGCCTGAAAGCGCGTCGATCGGGCTGTCGGCCCAGTCGGAGAGGTTGACCAGTTCAAGCTGTTCTTCGATGCGCTCGCGCCGCTCGCGTTTGGGCACACCCGAAAGCTCTAGCCCGAGGCCGACATTTTCGGCAACGCTCAGCCAGGGCAGCAGCGCGAACTGCTGGAACACCATGGAAACGGACCGCGCCCTCAGCGCCCTGAGCGCTTTTGCACTGGCGGTATAGGGATTGATGACGCCGTCTTCGGTGTGCACGTCGACGTCACCGCGCACGACCGGCGCCAGGCCGTTGACGGCGCGCAGCAAGGTCGATTTTCCCGAGCCCGAAAGGCCCATCAGAACGACGATCTCGCCGCGTCCAAGCGTCAGCGAGGCGTTGGAGACCCCGACGAGGCTGCTGGTGCGGGCGTGAATGTCATCACGCGAAAGGCCGGCATCGATGAGCGGCAGGGCGCGGCGCGCATGCCTGCCGTAGACGATATCGATTGCGTTGATCTCGACGACTGTTTCCATGGGCTTTGCATCGGCATGGCAGGAGGGGATGGCAGGCGGTTGTTTCTCATATTCGCGCACAAGCGGCAAGATGCGCCGCGCGAAAGCGGCGGCCCGCGCTTTTCTGTGGCTTTCCGCGATTCAGGCTTCTTGCGGGCTGCGGTTCGCGGCAAGAAGGAAGAAAAAGGACCGCGAAATGGCGAAACTTCACTTCTACTATGCCACGATGAACGCCGGCAAATCGACCCTGCTGCTGCAGGCCGCCTATAATTACCGCGAGCGCGGCATGCATGCCGTTATCCTGCTTGCCGAACTCGACGATCGCGGCGGCAAGGGCGTGGTTTCCTCGCGGATCGGGCTCAAGGCCGATGCGGTCACGTTCGGTCACGACACCGACCTGTTCGAATGCGCCAGCGCGCTCGACCAAGAGCGCAAGATCGATTGCCTGTTTGTCGACGAGGCCCATTTCGCGACCGCCGAGCATGCCTGGCAACTGGCGCGGGTCGTCGATGAACTGAAGATTCCGGTGATGGCCTATGGCCTCAGATCCGATTTCATGGGCCGGCTGTTTCCAGCCTCGGCCGAACTGTTCGTGCTCGCGGATGAAGCGAGGGAAGTGCGAACGATCTGCCATTGCGGCCGCAAGGCAACCATGGTCGTGCGACTGGATCAGGCGGGCAACGCGCTGCTCGAAGGCCCGCAGATCGAGGTCGGCGGCAATGATCGCTACGTTTCCTATTGCCGTTTGCACTGGAAGGAGAAGACGGGCCGCCGATAGAGCGTTTCCTCCCGCACCGCACCGCACTGCACCGCTCCGCGCTCATTCGATCAGTTTGAGACGGATCGCCTTGGCGACAAGCTGGGCCCTGTTGACGCATTCCATCTTGCGGATCGCGTTCGCCAGATAGGCATTGACGGTATGGTCGGAGAGATTGAGGATCCTGCCGATTTCGTGCGATGTCTTGCCCTCGGCGGTCCATTTGATGACCTCCAGCTCGCGCGAGGACAGGCTCTTCAGATGGTGGGCGGAAACCGGCCGCAACTGCTCGAACCGGCGACAGGCGGCAACGGCCAGCCTGTCGAGCGCCGCCTTTTCCGCCTCGCCGAGCGGTTCACGATCGCCGAACAGCAGGAAGGCCAGGGGTTCCGGCTGACAATCCGGCGCCGTGAAGACCACCCCCATGCGGACATGGATCGTCTTGAGGCGCTGGCCGAACGCGGCCTCCGTGTCCTCCAGTTCGAACTGGTCGATATCCCATTCGATCGGCGAATCCGCTTTCCTCCATGATCGCACAAAGGCAGAGTTTTGCAGAATCTCCGCCTGATCATAGGCGGCTATAAGGGGGTATGGCAGCGAGGTGAAGTGGATCAGCGACTGCAGCAGCGCATCATTGCTCTGAGGAATGTCAGTCAACGTAAAGTGGTTAAAACCAAAGGTTGATGTTATCTCCCCCAGCGAAACGATCAGTACCGTTGTTGTGTCCGCGCCTGCGACCCGAGCGTGCAGTTCCGAGATTCTGGCTTCGTCCGTCATTATTGCTTCTGTTATGTTGATTTAAAAGTACATTTTGTATCGCTAAACAAGTTGACCGGTTCAGGCCGATCGCCTGCTGTCGCACATATTTGCAACCGCGCTGGTGGTCTGTTCTCCCATTAGTTGACACGGGCAATGTCTATTTTAGAGCAGCGCCCGGAGTCTGATAAACCTTTTAATATATAAAAATCAAGTTAAGGTTGTAGTTGATCGCAAGGATTCTTAATGTTCCGGTCGCTGCGTCACGACAGGCTGAAGAAAAAATCCCGGAGCGGAACGCCCGGTCTCGGCGTGTCAAAATATTCACGGCGCATGCGGTTTCGCTCGGCCAAAAGCCGTGGCCGGCGATGTGCTGACCGTATTGGGCTTAGAAGTCAGCGAGTTATTGCGATCGCGGCCTACTCGGCCGCCCGGCGCTTCTCCGAGGCCGCGACATCCGCCTCGACCACCGCAAGGCTCGCCATGTTGACGATGCCGCGCGAGGTCACCGAGGGCGACATGATGTGCGCCGGGAGCGCGCTGCCGAGCAGGATCGGGCCGACATGCAGCGCTTCGAGCATGCTCTGGACCACCGTCATGGTGATATGGGCGGCATCGAGCGAGGGGAAGATCAAGAGATTGGCTTCGCCCGTCAGCGTGCTGTTGGGCATGGCGCGTTCGCGCAGCAATTCGGAAATCGCGGTATCGCCGTGCATTTCGCCGTCGACCTCGAGCTCGGGCATCCGGGCGCGCACCAGCGCCAGCGCTTCACGCATCTTGGCGGCACTTTCGGAATCGCGCGAGCCGAAATTGGAGTGCGAGACGAGTGCTGCCTTCGCCGTGATGCCGAAACGGGCAACAGCGCGGGCGGACTGGATCGTGGTCTCCGCGATCTCTTCCGCGCTCGGGCAATAGGTCACATGGGTATCGGCGAAGAAGGTTGCGCCGCGGTTAGAGATCAAAAGCCCCAGGCTCGAGAAATCGCGGACATCCTCATGCTTGCCGATGATGTTGCCGATATCGCGCAGGTGCTTTTCGAACCGGCCCTCGACGCCGCACAGCAGCGCATCCGCATCGCCGCGCTTGACCGCGAGCGCGCCGATCACCGTGGTGTTGGTGCGCACGATGGTCCGCGCGCGCTCCGGGGTGACGCCCTTGCGCGCGACGAAGGAGAGGTATTCGTCGACATATTCGCGGAAACGCGAATCGCTCTCCGGATTGATGATCTCGAAATCCTCGTGCAGCTTCATGCGTAGGCCGTAGCGCTTCATGCGGGTTTCGAGCACGTTCGGGCGTCCGATCAGGATCGGCTGGGAAATGCCTTCCTCGATCAGCACCTGGGCGGCGCGCATCACGCGCTCGTCCTCGCCGTCGGAGAAGATCACGCGCTTGCGCTCTGCCGCCTTGGCGGCGGCGAAGACCGGCTTCATCACCAGGCCGGAGCGGAAGGCAAAGCGGTTCAGATGATCGTAATAGGCCTGATAGTCCGGGATGGGGCGCTCGGCGACGCCGGTTTCTTCCGCGGCGCGGGCAACGGCGGGCGCGATCCTCAGGATCAGGCGCGGGTCGAACGGCGAGGGGATCAGGTAATCCGGACCGAAGATCAGCGGCTCGCCATTGGCGGCAGTGCGAGAGGCCTCCCAGACCTCCTCCTTGGCGAGCCCGGCAATGGCGCGCACGGCGGCCATCTTCATTTCCTCGTTGATCGTGCGCGCGCCGCAATCCAGCGCGCCGCGGAAGATATAGGGGAAACACAGGACGTTGTTGACCTGGTTGGGGAAGTCCGAACGGCCGGTGCAGATCATTGCGTCATCGCGCTCGGCGCGGGCGAGATCGGGCATGATTTCCGGCACGGGGTTGGCGAGCGCCATGATCATCGGGCGCGGCGCCATCTGCTTGAGCAGCGACGGCTTCAGCGCGCCGGCGACCGAGAGGCCGAGAAACACGTCCGCACCGGCGATGTGATCGGCCAGCGCATGGGCGTCGCTCTCCTGCGCATAGACAGCCTTCCATTGGTCCATATTGGTCTCGCGGCCGGGATAGACCAGGCCGTCAATGTCGAAGACCCAGATATTCTCTCGCTTGGCGCCAAGCGAGACCAGCAGGTTAAGGCAGGCGAGCGCGGCAGCACCTGCGCCCGAGGCTACGATCTTTACGTTCTCCAGTGATTTGCCGGCAAGCTCCAGCCCGTTCAGGATCGCGGCGGCGACGATGATGGCGGTGCCGTGCTGGTCGTCGTGGAACACCGGGATCTGCATCTTCTCGCGCAATATCCGCTCGACCTCGAAACATTCCGGCGCCTTGATGTCCTCAAGGTTGATCCCGCCGAATGTGGGCTCCAGCGCGGCAATGGTGGAGACCATGCCATCGATCGACGGCGCGTCGATCTCGATATCGAAAACGTCGATGCCGGCGAATTTCTTGAACAGCACCGCCTTGCCTTCCATCACCGGCTTGGAGGCGAGCGGGCCGATATTGCCGAGGCCGAGAACGGCGGTGCCGTTCGAGATCACGGCGACCAGATTGGCGCGGGAGGTGTATTGCGCGGCGTCATGCGGGTTTTCGTGAATGGCGATGCAGGGCGCGCCGACGCCGGGCGAATAGGCAAGGGCGAGGTCGCGCTGGTTGCCGAGCGGCTTGGTCGCCTGGATTTCCAGCTTACCGGCGCGCGGATAGCGGTGATAAAAAAGAGCCTGCTGCTGGAGGTCTTCCCCGGCGGGCTTCTTTCCTGTCGGTTCGCTCATCGTCTGGTCTCCTTGCACGGCGAAAAATCCGGTCCCCATAAAGTCGGGCGACTATATGAGCGGAAAAAAGGAACTGCAATCCATCGGGTGCGCTTCAGTCGCTTTTGGATTTCGGGAGGCGGTGCGGCTGGCGACGCAGTGTTTACACATCCTCGTCTTCCGCGATCTGTTTTTTCGCGTATGTTAGCGGCTTCTGAAACCGCGCCCGCGCGGGCAACCATTATCACGGAGCTGATTTATGAGCACAAACCGCATGTTGCAGCCGATGGCGCCGATCTTCCTGGCCATTCTGCGTGTCGTCACGGGGCTTCTCTTTCTGGAGCATGGCACCCAGAAAATACTGCATTTTCCGGTCTCGGATTTTCATCCGCCCATGTTTTCGCTGCTGTGGGTCGGTGGCATTCTTGAAATCGTCGGCGGCGTGCTGATCATTCTCGGCCTCTTCACCCGTCCGGCCGCCTTCATCCTGTCGGGCATGATGGCCGTTGCCTATTTCATGATGCATGCGCCGAATAGCTTCTTCCCGGCTCTGAACGGCGGCGACGCGGCAATCCTGTTCTGCTTCATCTTCCTCTACCTCGTCTTCGCGGGTCCCGGCTCCTTCAGCCTCGACGGCAAGCGCAAGTAAGCCTCAGCGCATTCAAGACAATCGAAAGCGGGCCCTGGCGCCCGCTTTTTTGTTGTCTTGGCCGGGCATGGTTGCCCTTCACCCCGAACTGCTCTAGGCCACGGCAGAGACAGAAGGAGATCTGCCGCCATGATGCCGAAGCAATATATCATTCCCGGCATGATGATCCGGGACATGCTGGTGCCGGTGCCGCTCGACTGGAGCCGGCCGGAGGGGCCGGTGCTGCAGGTTTTCGCCCGCGAGATCGTCGATCCGGTCAAGCGGCGGGAGAACCTGCCGGTGCTCGCCTTTCTGCAAGGCGGGCCGGGCGGAAAATCGCCGCGCCCGGTCGCCGGCGGCCCGCCATGGCTGAAGGCCGCGCTGAAGACCCACCGGGTGGTGCTGATCGACCAGCGCGGAACCGGCCGCAGCAGTCCGATCGACGGCCATATCATCTCCCGTTTCGAAAGCGGCGCGGCGGCCGCGGACTACCTGATGCATTTCCGCGCCGACAGCATCGTCGCCGATTGCGAGCACATCCGCAAACAATTGCTGGGCGATGTCAAATGGGAGACGCTCGGCCAGAGCTTCGGCGGCTTCATCACGCTCACCTATCTGTCGCGCGCGCCGGAGGGTCTCGCCGCCTGCTATGTCACCGGCGGGCTTGCCGGACTTTCAACCGAGGCGGAGGAGGTCTACCGCCGCACCTATCCGCGCGTCCTTTCCAAGAATCGGCGCTTTTTCCAGCGCTATCCCGAGGATGAGCGGCTTGCCGGGCGCATTGCCGACTTCATTGAAAACAATGCGGTTCACCTGCCGGACGGCGACCGGTTAAGCGTGCGGCGGCTGCAGACCCTCGGGCTGGGGCTCGGCATGGGGCCCGGCTTCGAAGCGCTTCATTTCCTCCTCGACGAGGCCTTCGCGGACGCCGACGAAACGCGGCTGTCGGAGAGCTTCGTGTTCTCCGTGATGGCTGAGACCGGCTTTGCCGGCAATCCGCTGTTCGCGGTGCTGCAGGAAAGCATTTATGCCCAGGGGCCCCGGCCCACCGCCTCCGCCGCCGAACGGATACGGGCCGAATTCCCGCGCTTCGATCCGGCGCGCCGGCCGCTCTTGTTCACCGGCGAGATGATGTATCCGTGGATGTTCGAGGAAATCCGGTCGCTGCGTCCGTTCGCCGCCGCCGTCGAGGCGCTTGCGGCAAGAACGGACAATCCGCCGCTTTACGACGCCACGCGGCTGTTCGCCAATGACGTTCCGGTGGCCGCCGCCGTCTATCATGATGACATGTATGTCGATGCGGGCCTGTCGCTGGAGACGGCAAACCGTCTCGGCAATTGTCGGGTCTGGGTCACCAATGAATATGAGCATGACGGCGTGCGCCAGAGTCCGGCCGTCTTCGAACGGCTGCGGGATATGGTGATGGCCGAGGGCGGACCGCACGGCTGAGCGTCGCAAGTGCCGGCGGAGCGACGACGCGCTCTTCGCCTTCAGGTCATCTCAGCCAGATTGCGGTAGTTCCGGCGTGCGCCGTTCGGGAACGCCCGCAGGCGGTGCGCCCGGCTTTTCGATCAGCCGGAACCGCGCCGGAAAAGGGGCGTCACCGGCCCTGACGTTCCGCTTGTCGAACACAGTATAGCGGTCCCGCCCGGCATTCTTGGAGCCGTAGAGCGCCACGTCCGCATTGGCCAGAATATCGTTGTAGCCGGCCTGGCTGCCGGGCATGTACACCGCCACGCCGATGCTGACGGTCAGGTGCAGGACCTCTCCATTGACGCAGACCGCGCGGGCGCGAACCGCTTCGACCAGCGTTTGGGCGATCTCGGCCGCCTGTTTTGCGCCTTCGCCCGGCAGGAGAAGCGAGAACTCGTCGCCGCCGGTGCGGGCGAGGACCTGGGTATCGTCTTTGAGCTGGTCCAGGGCCGTGCGGGCGAAATGGCGCAGGGCCTCGTCGCCAACGGCGTGGCCATAGCTGTCGTTCCAGTTCTTGAACTTGTCGATATCGATCAGGAGCACGCTGTAAGGGATATTGGCGGCAGCGCACAGCGCGTGAACGCGTTCGATTTGGAACATGAAATCGCGGCGGTTTGAAATGCCCGTCAGTTCATCGTGCTTGGCCATATTCTCCGCCTCGTGCAGCAGGTGCTCGATGATCATCAGCGCGATGCCGAAAACCAGAAGCGACGCGCTGACCATGCCGAGAAGCAGCCCATAGGTCTGAACGTGTTCGAGCGACGGGATGGCGTAGAGCGCGATCCCCTTGGCCGCGCAGGCGAGGCCGATCGTCAGATAGGAAAATATTCCGATGACGGCGCCCGCCGCCGCAAGCTGGATGCCGAAACTGTTGCGGCTGCCATGTTTCACGAATAGCGGTAGCAGCAGGAACAGCGGCAGGATCTGCGCGAAAACGAAGATGGCCTCGCGCAGCAGCCAGCGTTGGTGAAACACGATCAGCAAAGCCAGGGTAACGAGCAATGCGGCAGCCGCCTGCCGGGCGCGGATCGGCCGGCCGAAAAAGCTCCGCACCCCGCTATAAAGCAGCCACAGCCCGCACACGATGCTTTCCAGGGCGAGAATGCTGATCCATGCGGCACTGTCCTGCGTAAGACCCGTCTTCAGCGCGGCGCCAAAGGCAATTGCCAGGCTCGAGCCGAACAGATAGCGCGCGGCCGGAAGACCGCGATAGGCAAGGCCCGTCGTCGCCCACACCACCGCAGAGATGATGGCGACCACGAGGTTGACGACTTCGAGGGTCTTGAAATCCAGTAGGGGCAAAGCCTGCATCAAACGCACCGCAATCGGTTGTCGGGCCGACTGCCAGTGAGCCTGTCCATGAGTTGCAAATTCTCAAACAAGGGGATGGTTCCCTTGCCCGGCCAAAAAGTCATCCATCGTCAGGCATTCCGCCCCTTGAATGATTTGGCAAGCACGAACATTTCCACGGATTCGGAGCGCGACGCCGCGGGCTTGACGTGGATCACCTGGCGGAAGTTCTGCTTGAGCATGGTCAAGAGATCATGTTCGGCGCCGCCCTGAAAGGTCTTGGCGAGAAAATGTCCGCCCTCGGCAAGCGTCTCCACGGCGAAATGGGCCGCGACCTCGCACAGATACATGGTGCGCAGATGGTCGGTGCGGCGATGGCCGGTGGTGGGCGCGGCCATGTCGGAGATGACCACGTCGGGCGGCCCGTCCAGCGCCTCGCGCAGAAGCGCGGGGGCGGTTTCGTCAAGGAAATCCATCTGGAAGAATTTCACCCCCGGAACGCCGTCCATCTCAAGAAAGTCGATGGCCGCGACGCGAATGTCGGTATCGGTGGAGCCGGTGACCTTGGCGGCGATCTGCGACCAGCTTCCGGGCGCCGCTCCAAGATCGATGATCCGGCGCGCGCCTTTGAGAATCTGATGCTTCTCGTCGATTTCCAGCAGCTTGTAGGCCGCGCGGGCGCGAAAGCCCTCGGTCTTGGCGCGCTGCACATAGGGGTCGTTGATATGACGCTCCAGCCAGCGGCGCGAGGACGCCTTCAGCTTGGTCTTCTTGACTTTCTGGCCGATCTTGCGACCCGTTCTGGCCGGCTTGGCGGGTGGTTTGGTCACGTTCGGTCCCATTCAGTCATTGTTTGCAGCCGCGCCCTGGCGGCGGTTGAAGCCGCCGCGGCGGCGCTGTTTGCGCCAGACCCCGTCATGCATCATCATATCGGTCAAAAGTCCCTCGCGCAGGCCGCGGTCGGCAACCCGCATGCGCGAGGACGGCCAGCGCCGGCGGATCGCTTCCAGAATGGCGCAGCCGGCAAGCACAAGGTCGGCGCGATCCGGACCGATGCAGGGATTGGCGGCGCGGCCGGCGAAATCCCAGGACAGCAGCTTGGATTGCATGGCCGTGACCTCGTCATCGGTCAGCCAGATGCCGTCGACCTTGCGGCGGTCATAGCGCGGCAGATCGAGGTGGACGCCGGCGAGCGTCGTGACGGTGCCCGACGTGCCGATCAGATGAAAGCCCTCATCGTCCTTTCCGCCGCCAATACCCGGACAGTTGAAATCGCCGAGCATGCGGGTGACTTCGGCCACCATGTCCTCGAAGATTTCCGGCGTCACGTCATGGCCGCCATAGCGCTCGGACAGCGTCACCACGCCGACGGGGAGCGATGTCCAGTGCGAGATGTGGTTGGCGAGCCGGTAGGATCGGTTCTCGTCGAGCTTGATCACCGCGATTTCCGAGGAGCCGCCGCCGATATCGAACAGTACGGCCGAGCGCGTCTCCCGCCCGATCAGCGAGGCGCAGCTCGATACGGCGAGCTTTGCCTCGGTTTCGCGGTTGACGATTTCGAGTTCCAGCCCGGTTTCCTGGCGCACCCGTTTGAGGAAGATCTCGCCATTGTCGGCAGAGCGGCAGGCCTCGGTGGCGATCAGCCGCATGCGCCGGACGGAGCGGCCCCTGAGCTTGGCCGCGCACATGGCAAGCGCTTCGATGGCGCGGTCCATGGCGGCGGGCGAAAGGCTGCCGGTGGCGGCAAGGCCCTCGCCCAGGCGAACGATGCGCGAAAAGCCGTCGACCACGCGAAACTGATGGTGGCGCGTGGGCTGGGCGATCAGCAGCCGGCAGTTGTTGGTGCCGAGGTCGAGCGCGGCATAGAGGCCGTGGCCGGGCGCGCGTTGCGGCGCGCCGACACTGCTCTGCGGCGTCTCGCGACGGGGTGGAGGCGGCGGGGGCTGTGTGGCCGTGTCGGCACTGCCAGCGGGTTTGTTTTCCGCTACATGCTTGCAGCCATCGGCGCCGAGCGGCCCCTTGGTATGCGCACGCCGGCCGCGCCGACGCCTGCGTTTGCGCCGCGCCGGCTTGTCGCCGTCACGATCCGGGCTGTTGGCGAGGTTTTCGCCGGATTTCCGGTCCGAAGAGGGATGGCGCGCAGCCTTGCCGTTGCGGGCGGGCTTCGCTTCGCCGCTCTCCGGCGAACGCGCCTGTTCATTGCCGTCGGCGACGACGGCATCCTGCGATGCGGGCACTCCGGCGGCGGCCTTGCGGCGACCTTTCCGGGATCGGCGGCGGGCGCGTTTGCCCTTGCCGCCATTGTTCAAGCGCGCCCCGCCATCGGACAGCTCAGCGCTGTTTTGGGGGTCTTCCACTTTGCCAATTCCATCACGCCGCGCAAACCGATTGAATGGCTCGCTGCAAGGCGCTCATATGATTTTCAGTTGACGTAATCATAGCAGCGTAAGGCCGCAAGGCCAATGACTTTTCTGAGAGGCTGCCGGCCGCGCCCGATGGCGCCCGGTTCACGCGCGTTTGTGCGACGCCGCGACCTTCCTTCTGCAGGCCTTTGCCGGCACGACGCAGGAAACGGTAACGCCCGATTTCGGACAATCCCGCTTCGGCAGACCCGGAACGGACGCCGGAGTGGCATCAGTCGCGAGATGCTGTCGACAGCGACCTTCCCGAAGCACGGAAAATTTTGCATCTCCCCCTTGGCAAAGCCCGGCCTTTCTGTTTATAAGCCCACCACATCCACGGTGCCCCATGGGCGCCGCGTTGGGGAATAGGTTAACGGTAGACCCACGGACTCTGACTCCGTTAGTCCTGGTTCGAATCCAGGTTCCCCAGCCAAATCAATCTTCAAAGTATTGAAATTAAAACAGTTTTATCTGTTACTCTGCGAATCCAAACCGCAGTGTCACCCATGACTTTAGCACAAACGGCATCAGGCTGCTTCAGAGGAGGTTGAAGCCATGCCGAACACAGGAGCAGGTGCTGAGAATTTTTCAGCATCTATGAAGAACTGCTCATCTGGCCCGTCCTGCAATCGCTCTGGCACCATCCTGACATCATTCTGGCAATCTCCAATAACAGGTGGGGAAGCCGGAACGGAATACTGGTTGTTCAGCGCCTTCACGTTATGGCGTGGGCATCGCTGTTCGAACTCCCGCTCGTCACGTCGCAGAATGCCACAATGGGAATGGTCGCTAAACCGCATCCGACCCGATGATCTCGGCAGTGGCCTGTCGATCGCTTCAACAGTCTGGAAAGCATCGGCTGTTTGATTGGCATCGGCCTGGGCCGATTGTTGGGTGCCGGGACGCTCGCTTGGTGAGAACGTGTCGAAAAATGGGACGAACTTTCACTCTTCGCGTGGAAATGCGGCGCGCCAGCGTTCGCGGAAAATATACCGCTTCTGCCTGTCGAGCGCGATCAGAAGCGTCGGAGAAAGCGGGATCAGGCGTTCGTTGGACTGCGCGGTTTCCGGTCGTTCGAGCGGCGAACCATCGTCATTGTCCAGCCGGACCAGGAGCAGCGCCTTCTCGAGCGCTTCGCGGCCAGCGCGCGAAAGCAGGTAATCGAGAAATTCTGCGGCAAGCTGCTTCGAGGCGGCGTCACGCGGTATCATCGCGCCGCGTGAAAGCATGAGCGTGTAGTCGCTGGGCGCGATGATGCCGAGCCGCGGGTCTTTCTCGGCGCGTGCCAGCGCATAGGACCCAAGAATATTGTAGGCGATGAGGTACTTGCCCTCGATCACCGCATCGATGATTTCGGCGGAACAGCAGGTCGCGACCGCGCCGCTGCGGCCGAAGGATTCCATGAGACCGCCGAAGGTGGTTGCCTCAAGCGAATCGGCAAATGCCAGGAGATAGCCGAGCCCGGATGTCTCGATATCATAGGTCGCCAGCCGCCCACGGTAGCGGCTGTTTTCGGGGCGAAGCAGATCGAGAAGGTCGAAACGCGATCGCGGGACGTCCATGGCGGGCACAAGATCGGCGTTATAGACCATCACCGCGGGCTCGCGCGAGATCCCCCAGAGCTGGTCGCGCCATCTGAGTTCGGTTGGAAGCGATGCAGTCAGTTCGGAGCGGTAAGTCGCGGCGCAGCCGTCATTGACCAGCCGCACCATCTGGTCGACCGCAGAGCTGATGACGATGTCGGCGCCGGCGCTTGCCTCGGCGCAGTCCCTGGCTGCAAGCTCGTAGAGATCGTTGGAGCCCCACTGTTCGTATTCGATCCTGAGGTTCGGCTTTCCCGCCAGGTAGCCCTCAAGCACCGGCTTCATGACCGTAAGATCCGTGGTCGAGCGTATGATGAGCGGTCTTGCGGTGGGCGGACCGAATGATTCGGACAGTTCCTGCGCTGCGGCAGAAGAAGACCAGACGAGGAAAAGAACACAAGCGAGATAGCGCATGTCGTTATCCGTCCTTGGGCAGGTCGAGGGCGGCCTCGAAGCCGCCGTCGATGGCATGAAACGTTATCCATCCGGCGTGGCTTGCGGCGACCGCATGGGCAATCGCCAGCCCGAGACCGCCGCTTGCCTTGCTTTGATCGCCGGCAAAACGCTTACCAGGCTCGTCGAGAATCTCCGCGGGCGGACCATCGCCCCGGTCATAGACGAAAAGGATCGCGCGATCGCCGCTGCGCACGCCGATTCGCACCGGCGGACGGCCGTGATTGAGGGCATTGCCGAGCAGGTTCTTGGCCGCCTCGGCAAGCGACATCATGTCGCCGCGGACCGTCACAGGAAAATCCGGAAGGTCAAGGGAGACTGCGTACGTTTTCCCGAAAGCACCCGGCTCGTTCGCCTCGAAGGCCTCGATCGCGACATCGCGGAGATCAACGAGTGCGCGGGGGGCCGTATCCGCGCGGTGTATGATCATTGCGTGGTTCAGCATCTGGTCCAGCAGATGGCTCAGGCTCACGGCGCGATCATGAATGCGAGCCACCATTTTTTCCCGTCGCGCGGCATCGGGCTCCTCCGTCGCCAATTGGGCTTGCGCGCGAATGGCCGCAACGGGCGTGCGAAGCTGGTGCGCGGCATCGCCGATCAGGTTTCGGTTCGTGGTCATCTGATGGTCGAGGCGCGCCATGAATCCGTTCAGTGACTGGACGAGCGCTGCGACCTCGGACGGAGCCGACAGATCGATGGGGGTCAGGTCTGTCGGGTCGCGTCGCCTGAGCGCGGAACCGATACGCGGCAGAGGCAGAAGCGCGGAGCGCATCACCAGCCACGCAAAGAACGCCATGGCCGCGCCGGCCGCGCCCAGAACGATGAGCGCGTTCTGCGCGATATCACGGGCCAGTTCCGTGCGCGCCTTCAACGTCTGACCAACGATGACCTGCACCGGTCCCGAAAAACTACGCTCCGCAAACCGGCGCACAAGACTGACATAGCGTGCTTTCTCGCTCCCGAACGCCCCGTCATAGAATACGAGATCGCCCTCCTCGCGGGGCAAGGGCGCGGTATCGTAACCGGTTATTGTCTGACCGTCCGGACCGACGATACGGTAGCTGATCCGGTCATCGGGCGCGAGGGCCAGCAGTTCGAACGCCGAGACCGGCATATCGACCAGTGCTGCGCCGTCGCGGACCGTGATGGATTCCGCGATATCGCTTGCCGCGCCGACAAGCAGCCGATCATAGGCCTCGCGCGCGGCCTGGCGACCATAGGCAAGTGCTGCCACCAGCACCATCGCGCCGCCGACGGCCAGGACAGCGGCCATGGCGAGCGCGACACGGCTCTTGAGTGACAGGGTTCCGCGCAAACCGGCCGCCTTACGCATCCCCGACATCCAGCCGGTATCCAAGACCGCGATGCGTCTCTATCGCAACGCCGGCTCCCGCCAGCTTCTTGCGCAGCCGGGCGATGTAAAGCTCCACCGTATTCAGGCCGACATCCGCGTTGTCGAGTGAAAACAGACCATCGAAAAGACGCTCCTTCGACATGATCTGACCGCGATGGGCCGCGAGAAGATTGAGCAGCGCCATTTCGCGGCGGGTCATGCTGACGAGGTCGCCGTCGCATCGCACGGTCTGTCCGGCCGTGTCGATCACCAGCCGGCCCAGCGAAAGCTGGCTGTCGGCCAGGCCGCGATTGCGGCGCGTCAGCACCCGCAGTCGCGCTTCCAGTTCGCGCAGGTCGAAGGGCTTGACCAGATAATCGTCCGCCCCCTCATCCAGCGCGCCGACGCGGGACGAAACGTCGAAGCGCGCCGTCAGCATCAGCACAGGCGTGTGGTTGCCGCCACGGCGCAGGCTGCGCAGGAAGCCACGACCGTCTCCGTCCGGCAGGTTGATGTCGAGCACGAGCACGTCGAAAGTCTGCGCCTTGAGAAAGGCCGAAGCGTGGGCGATATCGGCAGCGATGTCGCAGACAAAGCCCGCCCGCGCCAGGCTCGCCGCTATGGCCTCGGCGACATCCGCCGCATCCTCCACGATCAGTACCCGCATTTCGTTTCGCTGCTCCTCCCGGAGTTACACTATACCCGCCTCCGCCGGGGCGAAAGTCTCACTGGCCAGCAATGACAGGTTGATGACAGCTTGTCCTGGTAGGGTGAGACGATCGGGCAGACGTAAACGATGTCCGGGTATGCTTTTTGGAGGAGAAATCATGAACTTTTTGATTCCCGGGCGCAGCCTACTGGTTGCCGCCGCACTGACCCTTGCACCCTTCGTGGCGACCGCGCAGGATTTCACACCCGAAAATCCCGAATGTATCGCTCCCGCCAATCCCGGCGGCGGCTGGGACTTCACCTGCCGGCAGGTGGGCAAGACCATGCAGGATCTCGATATCATCCCGTCCACCATGCAGGTCGTGAACCTTTCGGGCGGCGGCGGCGGCGTGGCTTTTGCTGAAGTCGTGAACAAGCGGGATGACGACAACGACCTCATTGTCGCTGCCTCATCCGCTACGGCCACGCGCCTCGCGCAAAACGCCTTTCCGGGCAATACGATGGACCAGGTGCGCTGGATCGGCGCCGTCGGCGCCGACTACGGCGTCATTGCGGTCGCTGCCGACAGCGACATCGATACGCTTCCGCAACTGATGGATCAGATCAAGGACGATCCGACCTCGGTCGCGATCGGCGGCGGTTCGGCCGTGGGCGGCTGGGATCACCTCAAGGTGCTGATCGCGGCGCAGAAGGCCGGCATCGAGGACGTGCGCAAGGTCAAGTACATCGCGTTTGCCGGTGGCGGCGAAGCCGTAACGCAGCTCCTTGCCGGTTCGCTTCAGGCCTTTACCGGCGATCTGTCCGAAGCCAAGGGCTTCGTCGAATCCGGCGACATCAAGGTGCTCGCCGTCCTGGCCCCCGAACGCCTCAGCGGCGAATTCGCCGAATTCCCGACCGCCAGGGAGCAGGGCATCGACGCCATCGGCGCCAACTGGCGCGGTTTTTACGGCCCGGGCAAGATGAGCGACGCAGCCTACAATTACTGGGTCGACGCGGTGGGCACGCTCTACAGCTCCGATGAATGGAAAGCCGTGATGGAACGGAACGGGCTCGCCCCTCTCGACCTGCAGGGCGAGGAATTCCAGCAGTTCGTGGCTGAATCGGTGCAGAACATCACCGACCTGTCGAAACAGATCGGCATCCTGCAATAACCGTCCGCAATACCGGAAAAGCGCCCTCGCACGCCGCTGCGGGGGCCTGACAGTATCAATGTTTATTGTGAGGATAGAATGAGCGATCGCATTTTTGGCGGGATCGGCTTCGTTATCGCCATCTTCTTCGCCTGGCAGGCCTCGATCATCCAGGAAAGCTTCTTGACCGATGCCGTCGGCCCGAAAGTCTTTCCCTACATCATCGCTGCCGTGATGGGCATTTCCTCGGTCTATTTCCTGGTCAAGCCGGACCCCGAGCCGCACTGGCCGCGCGCCGGACGACTTGCGGAGATCGGCTTGGCCGTGCTGGTTCTCGCCGCCTATGCCGAGCTGCTGCCGGTTGCCGGTTTCGTGGTCGCCACGGCAATCGCCGCGGCCTACCTGACCTGGCGTCTCGGCTCGCGCCCGATTGAAAGTCTCATCATCGGCATCGCCACATCGGTCGGCATCTACATTATCTTCCACCTGGTTCTCGGTCTTTCCCTGGCCCGCGGCCCGTTCGGCTTCTGAGGAGGAACCGATGGACACGATTTCTTCCCTCGCCGACGGCTTCGTCGTCGCCCTGACCTGGCAGAACCTCGCGCTCGCGCTGCTCGGCTGTTTTCTCGGCACGATCATGGGGGCGCTTCCCGGTCTGGGACCGTCGAATGGCGTCGCCATTCTTATCCCGCTCGCATTCACGCTCGGCCTCGGCGCCACGCCATCGCTGATATTGCTGACCTCGGTCTATTACGGCGCCATGTATGGCGGCCGAATTTCCTCTATCCTGCTGAACATTCCCGGCGACGAGCCGGCGATGATGACCTGTCTCGACGGCTATCCGATGGCCCAGCAGGGCCGGGCCGGCGAGGCGCTGGCGCTGTCCGGCATCGCCTCCTTCGTGGGTTCGTTTTTCGCCACATGGGGCCTCGTCCTTCTGGCGCCGCAGCTGGTCAAGGTGGCGCTGCTTTTCGGTCCTGCCGAATACTTCGCGCTGTTCACGCTGGCCTTCGCGACACTCGGCGGCATCTCGTCGACAAATCAGGCGAAGTCCGCATTCGCGGCGGCGCTGGGACTCGGGTTGGCGATGATCGGCGTCGACACCCAAACCGGCGTGCCCCGCTTTACCTTCGGCGAGGTGCATCTCTATGACGGGATCGACTTCCTCGTCGCCATCGTCGGCCTGTTTGCCCTGTCGGAGGTCTTCGTCTTCCTGGAGCATCGGGGCACCGATAGCGACATCTCCGCGAAGCCAAAGATGAAAATCGGCCGGATTACACCGTCGTGGAAACTGATCCGTTCATGCACGCCGACCATGTTGCGCACCACCGGGCTCGGCTTCATAGCCGGCGTCTTGCCGGGCGCGGGCGCCTCGCTCGGATCGTTTATCTCATATTCGATGGAAAAGCGGCTGGTCGACCGCAAGGGCACGTTCGGCAAGGGCGATCCGCGCGGCGTGGCTGCGCCGGAAGCAGGTAACAACGCGGCCGCCGGTGGCGCGCTGGTGCCGATGCTGGCGCTGGGCGTCCCGGGCTCCGGAACAACCGCGGTTCTGCTGGCGGTTCTGCTGGCGCTCAACATCACCCCCGGTCCTCTGCTGTTCACGCAGAACCCGGACGTTGTCTGGGGCCTGATTGCGGCGCTGTTTATCGCCAACTTCATGCTGCTCGCCATGAACATACCCATGGTCGGGTTCTTCACGCGCCTGCTGCTGGTGCCGCCGCGCATCCTCATGCCGATCGTCGCCATGATCTCCTTCGTCGGGATCTACGGCATATCCGGTTCAAGCTTCGACCTGCTCGTCATGGTAGGCTTCGGCATCATGGGCTGGGTCCTGCGCAAGCTGGACGTGCCGCTCGTCCCGGTCATTCTCGGCACGCTTCTCGGAAACGAGATGGAGGTGAACTTCCGCCGCGCAGTCAATATCGCCAATGGCGACTACTTGACGCTCGTCAGCTCACCCTTGTCGATCACGCTGTGGGTCATCGCCATCGTCGGCTTCGTCCTGCCGATCTTCCTCGGCCGCCTGCGGCAGCTGAAGAGAATGAGACTGGACGACGAAGGCGGCGTTCGCGACTGACGGGCCGGAATGGAGCCGTGGTGGATGGTCATGCAGGCTGTACGTCCATCCACCGCCGGCTTGGCGTGTCTTGCATTCTGATCGACAATTGTTGGCTGCGATTGGGCTGAGTGACCTCACGTTTCCTGTGCGATAAGAAGGTACATGACACCGCTGCTGAGGAAGGTCGTATTCCGACCCTCGCGAACCTTTTGTGGACTTTCGGTTCTGGTTTTAGATTCCACGGACACGCTCGTGTGGAAGTCGTCACGCTCCCCAAGAATGTCAATCCTGCACGGTCGGACGAACGGCTGAAGCTCGCTTTTCCCGGCGGCTGCCTTATTGTCGGATAAAACGTCTTCGGCTCCGGTGCGCTGTCATCCCTGCGGATTTGCAGGTTTCCATCCGTCTTTGACCTGCTTCTCTCTTTCGCGATACTGCTCGCAGTGAAGGTTCGAAAGGCTGCGTGGCTTTTATGAACAGTGTTACAACACGCTGCCTATTTCTGAAATACTGAGTTCACCACCGCAGACCATAGTATATCCAAATGCTTCGAGTGAATTGCCGGGCTACGGCACGGCGCGAGATCTCGGCTCAAGCGCAAGGTCGGGCACGCAGTATTACGTGGCTGTGGTCCGTTCCCAGACACTGTAGTTGCCGCGTTGGCGCGGGGGCCGGAGCCAAGGCAGACAAAGATCGAAAAGCCAATATAAGGAGGGCAGAAAATGAAAACAGCAGCTATTCTCGCCGCAGCAGCCACATTCGGGTTGATCTCGTCGGCGACGGCGTTTGCCGCGGACGGCAAGGTCATCGTCTACACGGCCGCGCCACAGGAACTCGTCGACAAGATGGTGCAGGGCTTCGAGGCAGAGTCCGGCATGCAGGTCGAACTGATCAAGGCCGGCGCCGGCGAACTCATCAATCGCCTGAAGGCGGAGAAGGGGCGCGAAACCTCGGACGTCCTGTGGTCCGTCGGCGGTGAAATCCTTCAGGCCAATCCCGATCTGTTCGGCGACTACCAGCCGGAAGGATCCGATCATATCGTTGAAGCCGTGCGCCCCGATGGCAAATGGACGCCGTTCACGGTGATCGCCACGAGCTTCGTCATCAACACCGATGAACTGAGCGAGGATGAATGGCCCAGAACCTGGGAAGACCTCGCCAGGCCGGAATACAAGGATCGGGTTTCGATCGCGCGCCTCGACAAGTCGTCATCTGCCTACATCCAGCTCGCCACCGTCCTGCAGATTTATGGTCTGGAAGAAGGCTGGGACCTTTACAGCCGCATCCTCGACAACACCATGCTGTCCAACTCTTCGGGCGCCGTGCCGAAATTCGTCAATGACGGCGAGGCATGGGTCGGCGTTTCCAACGAGGATGTCGGTTTGCGTTTCAAATTCGGCGGCGGACCGGTCGACGTGATCTATCCGGCCGACGGGACGACGGCGCAGGCCGATGGCATGGCGATCATGGCAACGCCGGCGAATGAAGAAGGCGCGAAGGCCTTCCTCGATTACGCCCTGTCCAAGGAGGGCCAGGAAATCGTGGCATCGATCGGCAGACGTCCCGTGCGTGACGACGTTCCCGCAAGCGATGCGCTGACGCCGCTCTCCGATCTGAACCTGATCAAATATGATATCGATTGGGCCTCCGAATATCGCCCCACCGCTCTCCAGGAGTGGAACGAAGTGATCATGACCAAGTGATTGCCCGAAGGGCGGCCTGGAGCATCTCGCAGTCAGGTGGATTGATCTGACGCCCGGGAGGGAACAGGCTTCGCAACAAGTAGATAGAGTATCTCCGGCAATCGTTTTTTTCCGGCGATGCTCCGGCGCCGCCCTTCGCATCATTCCGCGAAAATTTAAACTCAGGAACGGATCATGGCGCGCGTACGTATCACCGATCTGAAGAAGACCTATGGCGACTTCACGGCGCTGGAAAACATCTCTCTCGATATACCCTCCGGCGCGTTTTTCACCTTGCTGGGCCCCAGCGGCTGCGGCAAGACCACGCTTTTGCGCGCGATTGCGGGCTTCCATCTGCAGGACAGCGGCACCATTCATGTCGATGAGGAATCGATCGGCGACAAGCCGGCACATCTGCGTGATGTCGGCATGGTGTTCCAGGACTATGCCGTGTTTCCGCACCTCAATGTTTTTGACAATGTCGCCTTCGGCCTGCGCCAGCGCAAGATCGGCGGCGAGGCGCTGAAGAAACGCGTCGGCGAAATGCTTGATATCGTTCAACTCGGCCCATTGGCCGAGCGTATGCCGCATCAGCTTTCCGGCGGCCAGCAACAGCGCGTCGGCCTGGCGCGCGCGCTCGTCATCCGGCCGAAAGTGCTGTTGATGGACGAGCCGCTTTCCAATCTCGATGCCAAGCTGCGCGTCGATCTGCGCCGCGATATCCGCGACCTTCAGCGCGAATTCGGCATTACCACGATTTACGTGACCCACGATCAGGAAGAAGCGCTGGCGATCTCCGATCACGTCTGCGTCATGTATGGCGGCATCGCCCAGCAGGTGGCTTCGCCCTGGGATGTCTACAGCCGCGCGGCCAATCTGTTCGTGGCGTCGTTCGTCGGTTCGAACAACCGCATGAAAGCCGCGTTTTCGGACGGCCGGCTGACCATTGCCGAAACGTCCTTCGCGCGCGCGCTGTCCGGGGCCAACGGGCCGGTCGTCGCCACCATTCGCCCGGAGAAGGTTGCGGTCGGTACGGAGGGGCTAGACGCCTCCGTCAAGATGGCCGGCACTGTGCGCCATGCCATGTTCATCGGACGCGAGCTCGAGATCGCCGTCGACACGGAGGCTGGCGCGATAACCGCCCTTGTCGAACCGCGGGAGGATGTGGTTCGGCTGCGGCCCGGAGACAAAGTCGGGATCTCTCTGCCCTTTGATGATTTTTCGGTCTATGAGGATCGCGAAAACGGGAGGCTGCTGTCATGACCGCCGTTCCGCTTTCCGAACCGCAGCGGAAAAGCTGGCGGCGGCTGTTCAATTTCTGGAATGTCGTCTTCGCGCTCTGCTTCGTCGTGATCGCGATCCTGCTGATCGCGCCGCTTTCCGAGGTCTTCATCGTCGGGTTCGTCGATCCCCAAAGCGGCGACTTCACGCTCGGCAATTATGCGCAGGTGCTCTCGCATCCCTATTATCTGGGCGCCTTGCGCAATTCGATGCTGGTCGGCATCGGCGGCATGATCGGTGCCTGTCTCGTGGGTGTTCCGCTTGCCTATTTCGTTGCCCGTTTCCAGGTGAAGGGGCGCAGCGTCATTTCGACGGTGGCCGTGCTGGCGCTGGTCTCGCCGCCTTTCATCGGCGCTTATTCCTGGATCCTTCTTCTCGGAAACAACGGCTGGATCACCCGTCCGCTGCGCGATCTCGGCCTCGACATTCCATCGATCTACGGCACGTCCGGCATCATTCTGGTGTTCACGCTGAAGTTCTTTCCCTTCGTCTACCTGATGACCGAGGGCGCGCTGCGCTCGATCAACCGGTCGTTCGAGGAGGCCGCCGCCAATCTCGGCTGCTCGCCGCTGTCGCGGTTTTTCAAGGTGACGTTGCCGCTGGTATTTCCGGCGGTCAGTTCGGGCGCCATTCTGGCTTTCGTGCTGTCGATTGCCGATTTCGGAACGCCGGCGATCATCGGGCGGAATTTCCGGACGCTGTCGACCATCGCCTATAACCAGTACACGTCGGAGATGGGCGGAACGCCGTCGATCGCCGTTGCGATCTCGGTGCTCATGATCGTCATTTCGATGGCGGCGGTGGTGTTGCAGCGCTACTTCCTCAGCAAGCGGCGTTACGCCGGCGCGCTCACCAACCTGCCAGAGCAGAAGAAGCTCTCCGGCCTGCCGAACTGGCTGGTGCATGGCTTTTGCTATTTCGTTGTTGTGATGGCCTCGCTGCCGATGATCATCGTGTTCTACACGTCGATTCTCGCCACCAGCGGTCCGGTCTTTACCGGCGGGTTCGGGCTGTCGAGCTATGAGCGCGTATGGAACGAGCTTCCCAATGTCGTCGGCAATTCCTTCACCTTCGCCTTTGCCGCGGTTGCGATGATCACCGTTACCAGCGCATTCATATCCTATATCGTCGTGCGGCGCGAAACATGGCTTTCAGGCCTCTTGGACGGGCTTCTGATGGTGCCCTATGTGGTGCCCGGCGTGGTTATGGCGATCGGCTTTGCGCTGACCTTCAACAAACCGCCGGTCGACCTTATCGGAACGGCGCTGATCATCATCCTGGTCGTGTTCATCCGGCGTCTGCCCTACGGCGTGCGTTCCACCTCAACGATCCTTAGGCAGATCAAGCCTTCGATCGAGGAAGCGGCCATCAATCTCGGCGCGCCGCCGGCGCGCGCCTTCCTCAAGGTAACGGTTCCGATCATGATTCCCGGCATCATCATCGGGGCAATGATGAGCTTCATCACCGCCATCAACGAATTGTCATCGACATTGCTGCTCTATACCGGGGCGACCGCCACCATGCCGATCAAGATCTACGGCGCGGTGCTGGACGGAGAATTCGGGCTGGCGGCGGCGCTGTCGACAATTCTACTGGTGAGTTCCGGCATCTGCGTCTTTGTCGTCTTCCGGCTTTCCGAAAGCCGTGAAGGGGCCTTCGTCTGATCATCGGGCGGGCGGGGCCGCGACCCCCCTTCGGCTGCAATGTCTCCGGCCCGCCTGCGGCCGGAGCGAAAGGAGTTTCAATGCGCATCGAATGTCTTTCCATTTCCAAATATCTGAACTCCGACCAGCCCGGCGATGATGTGCCATTCGTGCTGCCGGACCGCTGCTATGCTATTTTCGATGGCGCCACCGATGTGAATGGTTCGCAGATAAGGGGGGTGGGTTCCGGACGGTTCGCAGCCCTTACCGCTGCCGCCTCGCTGGCTTCCCTGTTCAGCCGGAGTGCCCCTGGCGCTTTGTCCACGGACGAAATCGTGACGACCATCAATGACGATCTGGCGACCGCCTTGGCCCGGGAGAGCGAATTGCTCGGACGCAGGGTAGGGGCTTCGACAACGATGGTTCTGGTGGAGGCGGTTGGCGAGACCCTGCGTTTCACCCTGGTCGGCGACAGCGGCGCCCGCGTCAATGGCGAGGAGGTGTTTCAGGGGCTGAAGCCGGTGGACGACATCATGTCCGCAGGGCGCGTGGCGCTCTACTTTCTGCTACGCGACAGAAATGACGGATGCGACCTGGAAGTAAAATCGCGGCGCGGCGTATTCCAGGGTTTCGATGCCGCGGTGCCCGAACTGATTTCAGCCGATGAAAGCGCCTACCTGCTAGCCCAGGCCACCGACATGCTGAAAGGCAAGCTCGATAACGGTCTGTTGCAGTATGTCGCGCCGATGCTGAAGGCGGGCATCGCCAAGGGCCAGTACCGTTATGCCAACGATCCCGATCACCCGCTTGGCTATGCGGTCATCAACGGCACGAAGTCGCGCGGGCCCGGCCTTATGAGTTTCGAGCGACCGACTGCGTCGGTCCGATCGATCGAGCTTTTCAGCGACGGCTATCTCGATCTGCCCGAAGAAGTCTCGCTTGCTGCGTGGGAAGAGACGGCGGCGCGAATTGAACGAGAGGACCCGCTGAAAATCGGAAAATATCCCGGCGTGAAGGGCTCCAGCGCCACCCAGCACTTCGATGACCGCACGGTTATCGTTTTGCGGCAATAAGCCGTTTCGCGGGGCCTGCATAAAACCCGGCCGCCGGTTATGGTGGCCGACTTTTCACGTCGGGATATGATCTCCCGCATAAGACGGCAGACGTATCTCGACCGTTGTTCCCGTCCCCGGTGTCGAGCGCAATTCAATATCGCCGCCGGACTGGCGAATGAAGCCGTAGACCGTGGAAAGCCCGAGGCCGTGCCCCCTGGAACCGATTTTGGTGGTGAAGAAGGGCTCGAAAACATGCGTGAGCACTTCGGGCGTCATGCCGGCGCCGTCATCCGTGATCCGGATCCGGATTTCTCCGGTTGGCAATGCGCCCGCCGATATCCGTATTCTACCCTTCTCCCCGATAGCATCACGCGCGTTGAAGAGGAGATTGATCAGGGCATTTTCGAGCTGGCCCGGATCGACGAGCGCGATCAGCGGCACTGCGCCTTCACCCGGGGGGCTTTCCACTTCCAGCACGATGGCATCGCCGAAACTGTCTTCTAGGAGATCGACCAGCGAGGCGATGACGGCGTTGATATCGGTCGGCGCGGGATCGAGGGTGCGGCGGTGGCCGAAGGTCAGCAATTGCTGCACCATGGAAGCGCTTCCCTCGGCGGCTTCCAGGGCCTTCAGCGCGCGCTTGCCGTTGAGGGATGCCGGATCGGTGGTCTCCTGGATCAGTTGAAGGTTGGCGGAAATCACGGTCAGCACATTGTTGAAATCGTGAGCCACGCCGCCGGTAAACCGCCCGATCGCTTCCAGGCGCTCGGCTTCGGTCAGTCGCCGGCGCATCTCTTCGCGCTCGATCATCTGGGCCTTGAAAACGGAAAAGGCATTCGCGAGCGCGCCGATTTCGTCGCGCCGCCCGCCGCCCGGCGCTTCGGCCGTCGGATCTCCCGCGGCAAGGCGGCGCATGGCCTCGGCGATGCCGGCAAGATCGCGAACGGCGCCGCGCACGGAGACATTGGCCACGATGAATGCCGCGGCCAGGGCGACAAGGCCGATGGCGAGCGCGGCGATCTTGCCAAACAACAGCAGCCGGCGGGTGGTTTCCTGGCGTTCAAGATTGGCGTGGTCGAGCAGTCTGGTGTATTCGCGCGCCAGCGCGGTGATCTCGCGGGTCGCCATTTCCGCCGCCGCGACCAGAAAGCGCTGGCGGGTCTCCACATCGATGACGGCCAGGCGACGATCGAATAGCGATGTCAGCAGCGAAAGCGCCATCGGCCGGTCATTGTCGTCAAGAAGCCGGATATAGGCATCCCTCTGGCCTTCCACATCCGCGCGATCGGATGAGGCGAGCGCCGTGCTCGCGAGCGTTAGGGCGACGGCGATCATCGGTCGCCCGGGTGCTTGCGGCATCAGTTCGGATTTGATGAATTCGAGGTCCTGCGCATCGGTTCGCATACCGGCATGGGCATCGATCGCTTCCGCCGCGGTGGCGGCAAGGTGCTCGATAATGCCTTCCAGGCGGTTTGCCTCAGCGATAATATCGGCAGCCACGAAGGGAGCCGGTGCTGTCTCTCCCGACTGCGTCAGCGATGGTATCTGCGCCGAAAAGCGTTGCATCTGGCCGCGCAACTCCGCCTCGGCCTGATATAGAGCCTCGCGATCCGCCACCTCGTGGAACCGGCGTGCTGCGATCGCGAGATCGGAGGTGGTCTCGGTGATGGCGAGCATCCGGCGGCCATCAGCAATCGATTCCGCCTGCAGCCGGGAAAGCTGGCCGTCGAGATATTCGAGACTGACGAGTGCTGCGCCTTCGATCAGCAGGATGGCGCTGAAGACGGCAACCGACGTCAGGAGCAGCCGTCGACGGAGGCTACCCTTCGCCATAGCTTGTTTCTCGTGCGGTCTGGCCGGGGCCGTCGTGATATCTGCTTTCATTTCGGGTCGGCGCTAGTTCGGGTTGCCGGTGGCGTCAATCCATCTGGCCGTCAACCGCTTGCGTTCGTCGGGTCTGTCGTAGACGTCGAAATCATAGTCGATGAGGCGAACAGGACCGGCGATAGACGCGGAAGGCGGCAAGACCACGCCGGGGTTTGACATCAAAGGGTAGACAAGCGCTGGCGCCGATGCGGATTGACCGGCAACGCTGAGCGAAAACCTGTAGAATTGACGCGCGTTTTGCGGGTTCGGCGCCTTTTCCAGGATCGACATCAGAACCGGCGTAAAGCCGGTGCCTTCGCAAGGCGCGATCAGTTTGACGGGATAGCCCCTTGTTGCAAGTGAAATGCCGTCGCCAAGATTGACCACGGCAATCGCAAAATCGCCTTCGGCTACCGCTTCGGCGGCGGAAGCTTCGGAGACGACGTTGAGCGCAAGATTGGCCTGCAATCGTCTCAGATAATCGAATGCGGCATCCTCGCCGAGAATCTGCACGAGGCTCGCCATTACGCGGTAGCCGGTCTCGGAAATGGTGGGATCGTCCATGCGGATTTCCGCCGAAAGCTCCGGACGCAAAAGATCGGCCCAGCAGGCCGGCTCGTTGAGCTGGCGCTGGCGTATCAGCTCTGTGTTGACCACAAATCCCAGAATGCCGGCGTAAAGCCCGACAGTTCTGCCCTGCGATTGCTCGAAAGGACGACGCGCCCATACGCGAAGCGCATTGAGCGGAACGGCGTCGGCTGTTTCGGGAACGCTTTCCCCAAGCAGCTCACTGCCCGGTGGCGCCAGAAGAATGTCGCTTTTTTCCAACGCTTCGCGGCCGGAGGCCCGGGGGAATATGCCAACCTCCAGCGGATCGGTCTTCGTGAATGCATCGACCAAGGCCCTGCACTGGCGCGCGGGAAGATCGCAATAGACGTTCAGATCGCTGGACTTCGCGTCGGTTGCGTGGAGACAGGCGAGCAAGGCCGCGCCCACCAGGGCTTTCGTTCCGCTTGGCATCACTCTTCCTCTTGAGTTCTCCACGCTCCATCTCCGCGACATCTGGCCAGTATTCGAAGAGCTTGTGAACCCGAAATTTCAGGAAAGCGAGCGGCGCTGTAACTTTGTTCATACGGAGGTCGGCTTCACGCGTGCGAAAAACACTGACAGCTTGCGCGGGCTTCGGCTTCATGACAAGTTTTCCGCAGGCCGTTGGAGGTGGAACGGAGAAGAAGGCGCAATGGGACTGATGGAGGCCGGGCGTACCCGCATTGCTGTTGTCGACGACGACCCCGCAATCCGTGAGGTCGTGGGCGACATGCTTGCCTCGGGCGGCATGGACGCGGTGCGCTTTGCCTGTGCCAGCGATTTTCTGTCGCAATTGTCAACCGAAAACAGCTTTGACCTGATCATACTCGATCTCCAGCTTCCTGATCTGGACGGCTTCAGCGTGGCCGCGAATATACGCACCAGCAGTTCGGTTCCGATCATCATGCTCACGGGACGGGACGAGGAACTGGACCGCGTCATGGGCCTGGAAATCGGCGCGGACGACTATGTCGTCAAACCATTCAGCGTTCGCGAGCTTCTCGCGCGGGTCAAGGCCATCCGCCGTCGGGCGCGCGGGGATTTCGTCAACGAGAAGCCGGTTCGGCAGGGCTATCGCTTTCATGGCTATGTCATGGATACCGAGCGCCGGCGCCTGAGCGCGCCGAGCGGCGCGCCGATCGCGCTGACGGTGGCCGAGTTCGATCTGCTGCATGCCATGGTACAGCGCCATGGCCGCGTTCTTTCACGCGATCAGCTTCTGGAAATCACCCACCGCGCCGGAGACGACATCTTCGATCGCACGATCGACGTTCTGATCCTGAGGCTGCGGCGAAAGATCGAGCCGACGCCGACCAGCCCGCGTTTCATCAAGACCGAGCGCGGCCACGGCTATGTGTTCAACGCAACGGTCGAGGCGTTGTCCGACGCGTGAGCCGGAAACGCTGTGAACTTACCCGACGGCCGCCGGCCACGCTTTCAAGAAAATGCTTCAGAAGCGCCAAGCCACACGCTCTCAGGCGCTGGCGCGCCGTCGTCAGTTCTTCGCCGCGCGCGCCTGATGACGGTAGCGCAAGCCGGACTGCGCCATGATGGCGAGGTGGATGGCGAGGGCCGCGGCAAGGCCCAGAGCGTGATCCAGGATCGTGACGCCCGCTATTGACCGTGCGCTCACCAGGGTGGCGATGCTGAGCGGCAGGAAGAGAAGAATTGCCGTGACGAGGCCGGGATTGTAGCACCGCAACCGCAGGGTCGTCACGATATGGAGCACGGCGTTGACAAGCAGAAGATAGGGCGCGACGAGGCTTGCGCCCGGCGACAGGAACAGCGCCGCATAGAATGCGTAGAGGTTCACCCCCCAGACGACCGGCAGGTTGACCATGATGACGTCGACCGGGCGCAGCACGTCCTTTCCGCCGAACATCCGTTCGTTCGCGAAGCGTCGAAACCGATCCCCCTCATGTTCCTCGAACTGATGAAACATGTAGATCGGCAGGTGCAGATAGATCAGCACGGTGAAAGCGGGAAAGGCAATGGCGATTGCCGGCGCCAGCGCCACAAAGCCGCACGCCATGAACAGCGCCGCGGAAACCCATCGCCTTGCCAGCCAATCCACCATAGACGCATCCCCCTGCCTGCCAGTTTTCAAGATTGCTGGCCATAACGGTGCATGAACGTCACGGCGAAAGCAAGTCTGTCGCGGTCAGTGCGGACGGTGGCGGTAAGGCGCGCCTTGGCGACGTCACACTGCCGGGCTTGGGCCGACCCGCTCTTTTCGCAGTGGCGGCTTTTTTGCATTGCAGCGGGTATGAACCTGTTGTCGGCTGGCGCGCGATCGCGGCGTTGACAGCGAGAAGGGCGCGGAGGCCGAAGAGCAGGTGTCAGCCTGGCGCCAGTCCGGCGATCTGCCCATTCCCAACCTCACGGTCGAGGAAGTCAACACCCTCCGAGACTCCCTCGATTTCCCGCCGGAAGGCGCTCCGCCGGAAGATCGGCAGTTTCATCCTGCCGGTCTTTCCGCGTCGCCAGCCCGCTTCCGCCGTTTCCGGATGTTCGGATTGGCGAGAAAATAGGCGGGAAACAGAACACAGATCGAAGCTCGGGTCGTCTTTGATCTTCGTGTTGAAGGGGCGGGGTCCATCGCTCAACCGCCTGGCCGAGTCGACATCTTGTCGAAAGGTCCGTTTGCTGATGTACGGCGCGCTAATACGGGAGGAAAGCGGCACCCGGGGAACAATCCAGAGCCGGAAGTCGTGCTCTTGGTCAACAGCCGCGGCGAAATTCTCGGCGCGAGGCTCGGTAATCACTGACAGATCGCCGTCATTCCAAGGCATCTTCTGCGGCTTCCCCTTCAGGCCGGCCGGCGCTGCACCAGATAGACGTGGTCGCAGGCCATCACCACCTCGTCGCGCTGGTTCTTCACCCGCACTTCCTCGATGACGCGGCCGTGGTCGGGACGTTTGGGGTCGTCCTCACAACGCGCGATCGTCAGCACCGTGTAGATGGTGTCGCCGATGAAGACAGGCTTCGGAAAGCGCAGGCGCTCAAAACCATAGGTGAAGGAGAGCGGGTTGATCTCCGAGGCAGAAAGTCCGATGCCGATCGCAAACGTCATCGTCCCGTGGGCGATGCGCTGGCCGAAGGGCGTCGATTTCATGTGTTCGGCATCCATGTGATGCGGAAAGAAATCGCCGGTATGGCCGGCATGGACCACGAAATCGGTTTCCGTGATCGTGCGGCCATAGGTGCGGCGCTCCTCGCCGACGGCGATATCCTCGAAATGGCGCGGACGCTCCATCAGAAACTCTCCTCGAACATGTTGTTGAGCAAGGTGATTGCTGCGTGGGGAGATGCGCCATCCCTGAGCGCATCGTTGAGCGCTTCTGAAGCCTCGGCCTGGAAGCGCATATAGCCGTTATGGCGCGGTCGCAGATAGGCGGTTTCCAGCGTCTTGCGGGTGTTGCGATAGAAATCATGGGTCTTGGCGTTGACGGCGTCGTCGGCCCAGCCGGCGTCGTGGCCGGGCTGACCGCCGGCTTCGGGGTAGAGCCCGGATTGAACCTCTCCGCCGGCCACCCAATAGGCATAGTCGATGGCGGCCTGCCTGTTTCCCGAAAAAGCCGAAACGGCGATGCCCGTGCCGCCCAGCGCGGAGCCGCAGGGGCCATTGTCCCCAAGCGCGGGAATATCGGTAAAGGTCAGGCGGTGCGGGCGGAAGCCGTCCATCGCATAGTTCACATAGCCGTAGATATAGGGCGAGAGAACGCCTGCCGGCCTCGGCTCGGCAAGGGCTTCAAGCACCGCGATCGGGTCCATCGCGAAATTGTCCGCGGGCACTAGGCTCGCAAGCTCCGCCAGCATCTCGTAGACGGCAATCCCGTCCGCCTCGCCGATCAGCGGGCCGGGGCCGTCATTGCGGCAGGGCGTACCGGTGTTGGCGGCCAGCGTGTAGAATGTCATCAGATTGTGCGGCGGGCGAAGCGGCAGCAGCACGCGGCCCTCGCGGGCGAGGCCGATCAGGCTTTCCCAATCGTCAGGAGCCGAGGAAAGTAGGTCTTCGCGATAGGCCATGACCTGGCTTGCCGCATCCAGCGGAAAGGCCCATTGGCGGCCATTATAGTTATAGCTCGGGTAGGAAGCGCCGACGGAGCCTTCTGCAAGCGCCTCGCGCTCATCTTCACGACCTTCGATATCGAGCGGCGCCAGGCAGTGTTCCGCCGTGATCTGGCCCACATGCGGGTGGTCGATGACGATCATGTCGTATTGGCGGGCAAGTTCCTCGACGGGAAAGCTTTCGAAATCCTGGAGGCTGCGCTTGTCCCACTTGATCGATACGCCTGTTTTTTTCCGCCAGACCCGGGCGCTCGCCACCATCGGGTCATAGCCGCGGGGGTGGCTCCAGGTCATGCCTTTCAGTCTTATCGTCACAGTCCGAACTCCGCTCTGATAGCCACGCTCTGCTCGCCGATCCTCGGCGCGGCGCGGCGGGTCTGCATGCGTTTGCCGTCGACCCTCAGCGGCGAGCGCGTGGTCTGGATTTCGATGCCATCATCCCGCGTCACGGTCTGCAGCATGTCGAGCACCTTGAAGCCGGCGTGATCCATGAGTTCCGGCCAGTCCAGCACCTTGGCGCACCAGACGTCCGCCGGCTCCAGAATGGAGAGCCAATGCTCGGTGGTCTGCTCCTTCAGCGTCGCCGCGATGATGCGCTTGATGTCATCACGGGCGGAAAACCATAGCGGCGGCTTGCCGCGATAGGGATCAAGCGCATCGATCTTCAGCACATCGGCGAGCTGATCGATCGGCATCATCGCCAGCGCCAGATAGCCGTTCGCTGTCGGATAAACGCCGTAGGGCGCGGAGAGATAGGCATGGGCCGAGCGGAAGGAGGACCGCTTCGGCGGGCGCTTGCCATCGTTGAGATGGGTGGTCAGCACCTCGAACTGGAAATCGATCAGCGCTTCGAGCAGGCTGGTCTCGACATGGGCGCCCCTGCCGGTGCGGCCCTTCTTCACCAGTGCGGCCAGCACGCCCTGACACAATGCCGCGCCCGCCAGCATGTCGGCAATCGCAAGGCCGAAGGGCACGGGACCCTGATCCTCGTCGCCGTTCAGCCACATCACGCCGGAGCGCGCCTGGGCAAGCAGATCCTGACCCGGCCGCTTGACCCAGGGGCCTTCGTCGCCATAGCCGGTGATCGAGCCGTAGACCACGCCCGGATGGAAGGCCTTGACCGTCTCGTAATCGAGGCCGAGCCGTTCGATCACGCCGGGCCGAAAATTCTGCAGCACGACATCGGCCTTGCCGATCAACTTGCGCAGCGCCGCCAGATCGGCCTCGTCCTTCATGTCGATGGCGAGGCTTTCCTTGGAGCGGTTGATAGCGTGGAAGATGGTCGAATCGCCGCCGATCTCGGTATCGGAGAGGTAGAGCCGGCGCGACAGGTCGCCGAGCCCGGGGCGTTCGATCTTGATCACCCGGGCGCCGAGGTCCTGAAGGCGAAGCGAACAGTAAGGGCCCGACAGAAACTGACACATGTCCAGCACCAGCACACCGGCAAGCGGCAGGTCGTCATTTTCGGCAGTCATGGTTTGTCCTTGATGGGCGTCGCGGGCGAGGCGCTCGACTGGTAGGCGGCCTCGACCAGCGCCATGGTGTTCCAGGCGTCCTCGACGGAGGTGATCAGGCGGGCGTCAGCGCCGGAGACGAAGCGCTGGAGATTGCTCATCACGCCGATAAAGGCATGCGGGAACCAGGTGCCGGAAAGCGGAATCTGCTGCCATTCGCCGCCTTTTTCGCAGAACCACAATTCGTCAGGCACACCCTTCGGATAGTTGAGGTTGACGCCGAGCGTCGTCGTCGCGACGCCCTTCGTGCCCTCGAAGCGGAAGTAGCAGTCCTGGAATTTCGGGCCGAAATCGTGGTTGTGATTGATCGAGAGCACCGCGCGGACAGGCTCCGGATAATCGAGGATCGCGGAGGTGCGGGTCTGTGCCATTGTCGAGAGTGGATGGCCCATGGTGCGGGCGTGAACGCCGGCAGGATTGCCGAGGAAATGGCGGATCAGGTCGAGATAGTGGATCGAGTGCAGCAGGATCTCGACCCGGTCCATGGACTTGAGGAACGGCCAAAGGTCCCAGGGCGTCATCATGTTGGCATGCATCTCGACATCGACAAGTTCGCCGAGCGCGCCGCTCTGGTAGAGATCGTGGATGGCGAGCATCATCGGCGAGAAGCGGAGCTGGAAGTTCACCGCCGCCGTCAGATTCCTGGCCCGGCAGATTTCCAGAATTTGCGTCGCTTCATCGAGATTGCGGCCCATCGGCTTCTGTATCAGCACGGCAGCACCATCTGGTAGGCGCTTCAGCACGTCCACATGGGCGACGGGCGGCAGGGCGAGGTCGAAAATCGCACCGGGCACGGCCGCCGCTTCCTCGACGCTCGCAAACGGGGTGATGTCCCATTCAGCGGCGACCTTGGCGGTGCGCTCGGGATCGATGTCGTAGATGCCGGCGACCGGCAGGCCTGCCATGCGGTAGGCGGGCATATGGGCATCGCCCACGATCGAGCCGCCGCCGAAGATCACGATGGGGCGCGGGGCGCGAACTGCCGCCCAGCTTTGCGCCGGATTGCGAGGATTTTCTGACACCTGCTCCTCCTTCAGGTTAGTGCGTCATTCTTATCTGAATAGATTATTTAAATTTGGATGGAATGCAAGGGGCGCTTTTGGCGATGCGCGTTTTACAATCCGGCTGGCGGCGTTCATCCCGCAGCGGTGAAACGTCTCCGCATACTCGACAAGCCCTCCGTTTCCCACTACGACGCTCGGGTTTTCCGATCACCGGAATAGGCGTCGTGCAGTCTGCTGGCGCTATCCCGCTCATCGCAGCGCCAACACTCAAGAGGATGTTCATGAGCGAATTGCCGCCCTGTCCCAAATGTCAGTCGGTCTACACCTATGAAGACGGCGCGCTGTTGATGTGCCCCGAATGCGGCAATGAATGGTCGCCGGGAGCGGCTGAAAGCGACGCCCCGGTATTTGCCGACGCCAATGGCAATCAACTGACCGACGGCGATACGGTGACCGTCATCAAAGACCTGAAGCTCAAGGGCTCCAGCCAGGTTCTCAAGGTCGGCACCAAGGTGAAGAATATCCGTCTGGTGGACGGCGATCATAATATCGACTGCAAGATCGACGGCTTTGGCGCCATGAAGCTGAAATCTGAATTCGTGAAGAAGATCTGAGGCCCGCTCCGGCGCGCCTCAAAGTCCTTCAGTCGAGGTGGAACACGTCTTCCATCTCGATCCACCATTCGCCGTCCTTTGCCGTATCAAGCGGCTTCTGGCAGGGCATGCAGACCGACCACCATTCCTGCGTCTTGGGGTCCGCCGCCATCCTGGCCTGATCGGCCTCATAGTCGTCGCCGGTATATTCGTAATAGGAAAACAGCAGGTTCTCCGGCTCGCGGAGAAAGATGGTGTAGTTCTGGATATTGCACTGCTTGATCGTGTCCAGCACTTCCGGCCAGACCTCGGCATGCAGCTTCTTGTATTCCGCAACCTTTTCGGCGTTGAGCTTGATGACCATTCCTATGCGCTGCATGGGTTTTCTCCGGTTTTTTGATATCTAAAGGCGATAGACGCGCGTGGCGTTAACGGAGAACAGCTTCTCTTGTTCGGCCGGCGTTGCGTCTGCGACAATGTCCTTGATGCTCGCCACCCAGTCCTCAAGGCTTGCGTGGATGGTGCAGACCGGAAAATCCGAGCCCCAGACGACGCGGTCGAAGCTGAACGTATCCAGAACGTGAGAGACGTAGGGGCGCAGTTTGTCCGTGCTCCAGTCGGCGCCGGCATAGGCGATGACGCCGGAAACCTTGGCGGTGATATTGGCGAGCCGCGCGCATTCCGAAATATGCTCTGCCCACGGCGAATAGGCATCGTTCTCGATATCCGGCACGCCGCAATGGTCGAGCACGAACTGGACGTCCGGGCACTTCTTCGCAAGGTCGATCGCAAGCGGAAGCTGGCGGGCGGCAACGCAAAGATCGAAGGTCAGACCGTGGGCGGAAAGCCGGCGGATGTTTTCGGCAAAAAGCGGTGCTTGCGACAGGTCGTCCGGCATGATGTGCAGCACGCGCCGCAGGCCGCGAACGCCGGGGATCGCGGCAATGCGGTCAAGATAGGCGGGAAAGTCCCGGTTCTCCGGCCGGCAGGCCGCGATCGCGCCGGCAATCCTATCATCAGCGCCGACAATGAAGGCGGTCTCGGCCTCCATGTCGCTCTCGGCGACGTCCACCTCCATGTGCAGCGCGGTGTCGATGCCGAGTTTTTCGGCGCGGGCGAAATAGTCCTCTGCCGTCACCTGATGGTCGAGCGCTGGCGCGTCCTTCAGCCAGGGATAGGAGAACCTGTCCTTGTAAACGAGGTGGAGATGGGTATCGATGATGCGCATTGTTCCTCCCTTGCCCGTGCGGGCGATGCTTCGCGACCGCCTCCGGCGACGCGTGTTATATTTGCGGTTCCGCGCGGCCCTTCGACAGGCTGGCGGCAGCGGACCGCACCAGTTCCAGCGTGCGGTCCCGGTCGCCGGCGATGGCGCGGTCGAGGCGTTCGGTATAGGGCGAGGTGACAACCGCCATGACCGAGCCGAGCGGGCCGATGACCGGGGCCGAAAGATTGGTGACGCCAGCGATCTGCTCGCTCGGCATCATCACGTAGCCATCGCTGCGAATGGTCTCCAGGCGAGCCTTCGTTTCAGGCGTCATCGTCTCGCCCGCGCCCTTCAGCATCAGCGCCCGGTTCTCGGGTGTGGAGAAGGCGAGGAAGACGAGGCCCGAGCCCGTCGAGGCGAGTTTCAGACGCGTGCCGACGCGCACCGCAAGGCTCCAGTAGCTCGGCGCGTCGACCTGCGCGACCACGACGGCGGCATTGCGGTCGAAGACCACGATATGACAGGACTGCCCGGCCTCCTGCGCCAATTGCTGTAGGAGCGGCATCGCCTGGTTGACGAGCCGGCGCAGAGGCGGCCGGGCATGGACCAGTTCAAACATCTTCAGTGTGATCTCGTAGCGGTCCTCCGGCGTGCGGCGGATATATTCGCGCCGCACCAGCCGGTCGAGCATGCGGTAGATCTCGTTTGGCGTCCGTCCCAATGATTTTGCGATTTCCGCCTGGCTCAGCGAGCCGTCGGTTTCGGCGAGCAGCTCGAAAATGTCGAGGCCCTTGTCGAGGGCGGGCGCGCGGTAGCGGTCGGACTCATCTGTTGCCATGCTTGATCCTTCTTGGTCGGGCTCACCCGAAAATCGCAGCGAGCCTGCCGCTGTTCCTGACCAATATCAAGAGCGCCGTTGACGCCTCCGTCGAAATGGTGCTTATATACGAATAGACTTTTCAAATATGGAGGATCAAGTCTTTTCTGGGCTTGAACGGATAGGAGGAGAATGATGCGAATGAGAATTCTGAAGGCGACGCTTGTCGCTTGCTGCGCCGTTGGCGGCCTCGCCGCTTCGGCCCAGGCCGATGATTTCGACTATGGCAGCTTTCCGGACTACACGCTGAAGGTGAAACTGATTGGCGGCACCCAGTATGAAAAGCTCTATACCCGCATTCCCGAATGGGAAGAGATGACGGGCGCCAAGGTCGAGATCGTCTCGTCGAAAAACCACTTCGACCTTGACCGCGAGATCAAGCAGGATATCGCCGCCGGCGACATTACCTGGTGCGTCGGTTCCAACCACACCAGCTTCGCCCCGCAATATGGCAGCCTTTATATCGATCTCGCCGAATACATCCCGCAGTCCGAGCTCGACAAATATGTTCCCGGCACGCTGGAATCGGCCAAGGTTGACGGCCGCCTGGTTCAGCTTCCGCGCGTCACCGACGTTTCCAACCTCTATTATCGCAAGAGCCTGTACGCCGATCCAGCGAACCAGGAGGCCTGGAAGGAAAAATACGGCACCGATCTCGCCCCGCCGAAGACCTATGACGAGTTCCGCGACCAGGTGATCTTCTTCGCCGATCCGCCGAACCTCTACGGCACGGCTTTCGCCGGCAAGGACGAGGGCATGTCGGGCCGGTTCATGGAGATCCTGCGCGCCAATGGCGGCGACATGTTCGACGACGAATTCCGTCCGACCTTCAATTCGCCCGAAGGCGTTGCCGCCCTGCAGTGGTTCATCGATGTTTATGACGCTGGTGCCGTGCCGGCCGGTACTGTCAACTACACCTGGGACGATATCGGTCAGGCGATGGCCGCGGGCCAGCTTGCGCTTGATCTCGACTGGCCGGGCTTTGCCGCCTTCTTCGCGGACCCGTCTTCCTCGAAGATCTCGGATGACCTCGGCTATGCCGTTGCCCCGGTCGGCTCGTCGGGAAAACGCGGCGGCTGGTCCGGTTCGCACTCCTTCTCGGTAACCGAGGATTGCGACAACAAGGATGCCGCCGTCTCGTTTGCCGTGTTCATGACCAATGACGAAAGCGAACTCATGGAAGCCAAGGCCGGCAACCTGCCGACCCGCACGGCGACCTATGACGAGGTGATTGCCTGGTTCAACGAGAACGGCAAGGAAAACCTCGCCGAGATGTTCCAGGTCTGGCAGGAATCGCTGGCTGATGCCCGCACTCCGCCGCTGATCCCGGAATGGATCCAGGTCTCGAACGTGCTGTGGCCCGAGCTGCAGGCTGCCATCGTTGGCGAGAAGACCCCGCAGGACGCGCTTGATGATGCCGCCGAAGAGGCGACCTACATCATGGAAGACGCCGGCTACTACTGAGTGGCCTTTCATATCGCCGCCGGCTTCAGGGCCGGCGGCGACATCGGCTTCGGCCGCACAGAGTTTCCGTTTTTCTTGAAATTTCCGAAGGCGCGACATGAAGTTCTTCAGGTCTCCGCAGGCGACGCCCTATCTTCTGCTGCTGCCGGCCATCATCGTCATTCTGGCGGTCGTGCTGGTGCCGCTGCTCGTGTCGTTCTGGACGAGCTTCACCAGTTACAATCTGGTGCGGCCGGACTCGCTCTATAATTTCGTTGGCCTGCGCAACTACAAGCGCCTTATGGGCAATGACGACTTCTGGTGGGCGTTCGGGCGCACCGTGGTGTTCATCACCATCGCGCTCAATCTGGAAATGCTGCTGGGGCTCGGTCTGGCGCTGCTCGTCAACCGCATCACCTGGGGCCAGCGCACGCTGCGCACCATCATGATGTTCCCGATGATGTTCTCGCCGATCCTCGTCGGCTTTCAGTTCAAATATCTGTTCAACGATTCCGTCGGCCTCGTGAATAACGCGCTGTTTGCGCTCAACCTTATCGACAAGCCGATCCCGTGGCTGGTCAATGGCTGGCTTGCCAATTTCTCGATCATTGTCGCGGAAATGTGGATGTCGACCTCGATCTTCGCGATCCTGCTGATGGCCGGGCTGCTGGCCATGCCGAAGGAGCCGATCGAGGCTGCCAAGGTCGATGGCTGCAACGCGCTGCAGGTGTTCCGCCACATCACGCTGCCCTTCCTGATGCCGTTCATCTGGATCGCGATGACGATCCGCTCGCTCGATGTCGCGCGCGCCTATGACATGGTCAAGATCATGACCAATGGCGGGCCTGCAGGCCGTACCGAGCTGATCTGGACGCTGATGACGCGCACCGGCTATCAGAACTCGCAGATGGGCATGGCGAATGCCATGGGCTACATCTCGATCCTGCTCTCGATCGCCTTCACCATCATGTTCTACCGCAACCTGACGAAGGCCCGCGTCTTCATGGGAGGCGCGCAATGAGTGCTGCGGCAATGTCCATCGAAAAGCCCTGGCAGCGCTGGCTGCTTCGGATCACGCTCTTTATCGCGATGATGATCCTTGTCGTGCCCGGCGCCTGGGTGGTGATGACCGCCTTCCGCCCGAATGTGGAAGTCATGGCGCGTCCGCCGGTCTGGATCCCGCAGGACTGGACGCTGAACAACTTCCTCGGCATCTTCGGCCTTCTGCCGGATCGCCAGCAGGGTCTGCCGGTCGAGCGTTACTTCATCAACTCGCTGGTCATTTCGATGACCTCCACCGTGGTCGCGATCCTGGTCGGCATGATGGGCGGCTATGCCTTTGCCCGCTACCGGTTCAAGGGCAAGGGCGCGCTGTTCCTGTCCTTCATGCTGTCGCGCACGGTTCCGGGCGTGGCGCTGTCGCTGCCGCTCTTCATCCTGTGGAGCCGTATCGGCCTTATCGATACCAAGTTCGGGCTGATCCTTGTCTATATGGCGATCAACATCCCGTTCACGATCTGGCTGACCGATGGCTTCTTCCGCCAGATCCCGGCGGATCTGTCCGAAGCCGCGCAGATCGACGGCTGCACCCGCTGGCAGGCGTTCTGGAAGGTCGAGTTCCCGCTCGCCCGCTCGGGTTTGGCATCGGCCGGCATCTTCGCCTTCCTGACGGCCTGGAACGAGTTTGCGCTCGCAAGCCAGCTCACCCGCACCACCGCGTCGAAGACCATGCCGGTCGGGCTGATGGACTTTACCGCCCAGTTCACCGTCGACTGGACCGGGATGAGCGCCATGGCCGTGCTGATCATCATCCCGGCGCTGATCCTCACCTTCATCGTACAAAAGCATCTGATTGCCGGACTGACGTTCGGCGGCGTGAAAGGATAATCCCGTGGCCGAAGTGCACCTTTCCAAAATCGTCAAGCGCTACGGTTCGCTTGAAGTCGTCCACGGCATCGATCTCGATGTTGCCCATAACGAGTTTGTCGTCCTCGTCGGCCCGTCCGGCTGCGGCAAGTCGACGACGCTCAGGATGATCGCCGGGCTGGAGGAAATCTCCGGCGGCGAGCTTCGCATCGGCGACCGCGTCGTCAACGCCCTGCCGCCGCGCTCGCGCAACATCTCCATGGTGTTCCAGTCCTACGCGCTCTATCCGCACATGACCGTGCGCGAAAATCTTGGCTTTGGCCTGAAAATTTCGGGTATGTCGCCGGAGGATATCAAGCCGCGCGTCGACGAGGCCGCCGGAATTCTGGGTCTTGAGCCCTTCATGGACCGCCTTCCGGCCAATCTGTCCGGCGGCCAGCGCCAGCGCGTCGCCATGGGCCGCGCCATCGTGCGCCATCCGGACGTGTTCCTGTTTGACGAGCCGCTGTCGAACCTCGATGCCAAGCTGCGCGGCCAGATGCGCGTCGAGATCAAGAAGCTGCATCAGCGGGTCAAGACAACGGTCATCTACGTGACGCACGACCAGGTCGAGGCGATGACACTTGCCGACCGGATCGTGATCATGCGCGACGGGTATGTCGAGCAGGTCGGCACGCCGACCGAAGTGTTCGAACACCCGGCCAACACCTTCGTTGCCGGCTTCATCGGCTCGCCGCCGATGAACCAGCTCGAGGCTGTGGCCGAGAACGGCGGCGCACGGCTTTCCGACGGCACGCTCGTGCCGCTGCCGGCCGACATCGCACCGAAGGTCTCCGCTGGCGACAAGGTCGTGATCGGCTTCCGCCCGGACGCCTTCGCCCCGAAGGGCCATTCGCTTCACGCCGAAGACCGCTGGCTGGAAGTGAACCTGCCGGTTCTGATCTCGGAGCCGCTTGGCACCGAGACCATTATCTACACCGAGCTCGGCGGCAAGGAAGTGCAGGCGAAGATGCTCGATCCGCGTCCGCTGACCGATGGGGAGAACCTGACCTTCACCCTCGATCTCGACCGCCTGCACGTCTTCGACGGCACGACCGGCAAGAGCCTGAGGGCCTGACATGGCAAAAATCGTCCGCGCAGAAATCGTGATGGTGGACCTGAAGCCGAAGGTCAAAAGGGTCGATGCGATCCAGTCCTTCGTCTCTCAGGAAACGCCGATCGTGCGCATCACCGATGCGGACGGCGTCACCGGCACGGGCTACTCCTACACGATCGGCACCGGCGGTCCCTCGGTGATGGCGCTTCTGGAAAAGACGCTGCTGCCGGCGATCATCGGCCGCGAAGCCTTCGAAATCGAACGCATCTGGCGCGATCTCACCTTCCTCACCCACGCGACCACGGTCGGCGCGATCACCTCGATTGCACTTGCCGCAATCGATACCGCGCTCTGGGACCTGAAGGCGGTAAAGCTCGGCCTGCCGCTCCACCGCCTTGCAGGCGGCGCGCAGACGGACATCCCGCTTTACACCACCGAAGGCGGCTGGCTGCATCTGGAGGCCGAAGCCCTTGTCGATGATGCGTTGAAGGCCCAGGCGGATGGTTTTTCCGGCTGCAAGCTCAAGGTCGGCCGACCGCTTTCCGAAGATGCCGCCCGGATCGGCGCGGTGCGCGATGCCGTTGGTCCGGCCTTCGAGATATTCACCGATGCCAATCAGGCCTTCAATGTCGATGAGGCGGTGCGCCGCGCGGCGGTCTACCAGCGGCTTGATATCGGCTGGCTGGAGGAGCCGCTGCCGGCCGACGATATCGAGGGCCATGCCGTGCTCTCCCGCCACACATCGGTGCCGGTCGCGGTTGGCGAAAGCCTCTATTCGGCCTCGCATTTCCGCGAATATCTGGAGCGTCGCGCCTGCTCGATCGTCCAGGTCGACGTGGGCCGCATCGGCGGCATTACGCCATGGCTCAAGGTCGCCCATATGGCGGAGTGCTTCAACGTCGCGGTCGCGCCGCATTTCCTGATGGAGTTGCATGTGTCACTCTGCGCCGCGGTGCCGAATGCACGCTGGGTCGAATATATTCCGCAGCTCGACGCGATCACGCTCTCCGGCATGACCATCCGCGCCGGCCGCGCCGTCCCCTCCGACGAGCCCGGTCTCGGCATCGCCTGGGATTTCGAGGCGATCGCCCGCATGGCGGTCGAAGGCTCGCAAAAGACAATTACTTGAAGGAATACACCCATGACTGACCTGACCGGCAAGACCTGCCTCATCACCGCCGCCGCGCAAGGCATCGGCGCGGCCTCCGTCAAGGCCTTCGTAAAGGCCGGTGCGAAAGTGATCGCGACCGATATCAACGCCGGGAAGCTCGCCGAGCTGGAAGGCATGGAAGGCGTCACCACCCGGCTTCTGGACGTGCTGTCGGACGAGGCCGTCGCCAATGCCGCGTCTGAAATCGGCGCTGTCGATATCCTGTTCAATTGCGCCGGCGTCGTCCACAACGGTTCGGTGCTGGACATGAAGGACGGCGATCTCGATTTTGCCTATGATCTCAACGTCAAGGCGATGGTGCGCACGGTGCAGGCCTTCCTGCCCGGCATGATCGAGCGCGAATACGGCGTTATCATCAACATGTCCTCGGTCGCTTCCTCGCTGAAGGGCGTGCCGAATCGCTTCGCCTATTCGACCACCAAGGCGGCTGTCCTCGGCCTGACCAAGTCGATCGCCGCCGACTACGTAACGAAGGGCATCCGCTGCAACGCGATCTGCCCGGGCACGGTCGACAGCCCGTCGCTGCAGGAACGGCTGAAGGCGACGGGCGACTACGAAAAGGCGCGGGCCGAGTTCATCGCCCGCCAGCCGATCGGCCGCATCGGCACGCCGGAGGAGATCGCCGATCTCGCCGTCTACCTCGCCGGCGCGACCTACACCACCGGCCAGGCCCATATCATCGACGGCGGCTGGACCGCCTGAGCCGCCGCAAGATAGAGTTCACGACATGACCACCATCACAGGACTTTCCGTCCACGACCTGCGTTTCCCGACCTCGGCCAAGCTCGACGGTTCGGACGCGATGAACCCCGATCCGGACTATTCCGCCGCCTATGTGATCCTCAAGACGGATGACGGGTTGGAGGGCCACGGCCTGACCTTTACCATCGGCCGCGGCAACGAGGTTGTCTGCGCCGCGATCCGCGCGCTGGAAGCTCGGATGACCGGGCTTTCGCTCGACTGGGTTGCGGAAAACCCTGGCCGCTTCTGGCGGCACGTGACCGGCGACAGCCAGCTGCGCTGGATCGGACCGGACAAGGGCGCGATGCATCTGGCGACCGGCGCGGTGGTCAACGCCGCCTGGGACCTGATGGCGAAAGCGGCAGGCAAGCCGGTCTGGCAACTCGTCGCCGACATGACGCCGGAACAACTCGTCTCGATCGTCGATTTCCGCTACCTCACAGACGCGATCACGCCGGAAGAAGCGCTCGAAATCTTCCGCAAGGCCGAAACCGGCAAGGCCGAACGCATCGCCGAGCTGAAGGCCAACGGCTATCCCTGCTACACCACGTCTGCCGGTTGGCTCGGCTACAGCCACGACAAGCTCCGCCGACTTGCCCAGGAAGCCGTCGATGCCGGCTTCACCCATATCAAGATGAAGGTCGGGCAGGACCGCGACGAGGATGTCGCGCGGCTGAAGATCGTGCGCGAGGTGATCGGCGAGGATCGCACGCTGATGATCGACGCCAATCAGGTCTGGGAGGTCGATCAGGCGATCGACTGGGTGAGGGCGCTCGCGCCCTTCCGCCCCTTCTTCATCGAGGAGCCGACGAGCCCCGACGATGTCGCCGGCCATCGCAAAATCCGCGAGGCGGTGGCGCCGGTGAAGGTCGCGACCGGTGAGATGTGCCAGAACCGCATCCTGTTCAAGCAGTTCATCGCCGGCGGCGCGATCGATATCGTGCAGATCGACGCCTGCCGCATCGGCGGGCTGAACGAGGTGCTGTCAGTGCTGCTGATGACCGCGAAATACGGCCTGCCGGTCTGGCCGCATGCCGGCGGTGTCGGGCTTTGCGAGTATGTCCAGCATCTGTCGATGATCGACTATCTCGTCGTCTCCGGCACCAAGGACGGCCGCGTGATCGAATATGTCGATCACCTTCACGAGCACTTCGTCGATCCCTGCCGGATCGAACGCGCGGCCTACATGCCGCCGGAAAAGCCTGGCTTTTCCATTGAGATGAAGCCGGAAACGCTTCATAACTTTGCCCATTCGGCGGCGTGAGCCGCAAAAAGGAGTAAGAATATGAAATTGTTACGCGTTGGTGCAAAGGGTGCCGAACGTCCCGCCATTCTCCACACTGACGGCAGCTATCGCGATATTTCCTCGGTCGTTGAAGACATCGCCGGTGACGTGCTTTCCGAGGTCGGTCTGGCGAAGATCGCGGCTGCCGATATCGACAGCCTGCCGGTTCTGCCGGCCGATAGCCGCATCGGCGCCTGCGTCGGCAAGGTCGGCAAATTTATCTGCATCGGCCTTAACTATGCCGACCACGCCGCCGAGACGGGTGCTGCAATCCCCGAGGAGCCGATCATCTTCATGAAGGCGACCAGCGCGATCGTCGGCCCCAACGACGATGTCCGCATTCCGCGCAATTCGAAGAAGAGCGACTGGGAAGTCGAACTCGGGGTCGTCATCGGCAAGGAAGCCCGTTATGTCGACGAGGCTGACGCCATGGACTATGTCGCGGGCTACTGCGTCGTCAACGACATGTCCGAGCGCGAATTCCAGACCGAACGCTCCGGCCAGTGGGTTAAGGGCAAGAGCGCCGACACGTTCGGCCCGATCGGTCCCTGGCTCGTCACCCGCGACGAGGTGGCCGATCCGCAGAACCTTGCCATGTGGCTCGAAGTCGACGGCCATCGCTATCAGGACGGCTCGACCAAGACGATGATCTTCGGCGTGCAGCACATCGTCAGCTATCTGTCGCAGTTCATGAGCTTGCAGCCCGGCGACATCATCTCCACCGGCACGCCGCCCGGTGTCGGCATGGGTCAGAAGCCGGAACCGGTCTATCTTAAGGAAGGCCAGACCATGCGGCTTGGCATCGAAGGCCTCGGCGAGCAGACCCAGAAGACGATCGCCTGGAACGCGTAGGCATCCTCACGCGCTTGCCTTTATGAAGTCTGGCGAAGAATCCTTCGCCGGATTTTTTGCGTATTCGCCCCGCAACGGGTCGTTCTCGCGCCGGAACGGGCGCTCTGGCGTTCAATGGATCTGGGCGCCCGCCGGCGAAAAAGTCCGGTCCGCAAGCTTCGGCAGCGTCAGGCGGAAGAAGACCGAGCGCGCGCCCTGAAACAGCAGCATCGCGATCCAGAGACCGTGATTACCGAACAGCGGCTGCAGCACGGCCCAGGCCGCGAAGTAAAAGGCCAGCGACGCCAGCATCAGCGTGCGCATCTCGCGCGACCATGTGGCGCCGATGAACACGCCGTCCATCTGGAACGCGATGACGCCGACGAGCGGCATGATCGCGGCGTAGGGCAGGTAGGTGTGGGCGAGCGCCTGCGTCTCGGGGATCGGCGCGATCAGCGCCACGACGGCGGGGCCGGTGAGGAAGAAGACTGCCGATACCGCCAGCGCCATGGCCACGCCCCAGAGCGTAGTAAGCTTTATGACGCGATCGAAGGCCGGGCGATAGAACGCGCCAACCGCGCGGCCCGCAAGCTGTTCGGCGGCGGTGGCGAAGCCGTCGAGGAAGGCGACGCCGAAGAAATAGTAACGCAAGAGCACGGTGTTGGCGGCCAGGACATCGGTGCCCAGCACGCCCGACTGACGGGTGAAGAAGGAAAGCCCGATCAGCAGCGCGAAGGAGCGGATCATCATGTCGCGGTTGACCGAGAACATCCGCTTGAGAGCGGAAAGATCGGGCCATTCCCAAAGCCGGCGGTCGGTGCGTCTCAGGATCAGTACCGCGCCGATGATGGCCGTCAGCCCCTCGGCGATCAGACTTGCCGCACCCGCGCCCGCCAGCCCGTAGCCAAGCCACAACACGAAGGCGAAGGCCAGAAACAGGTTCAGTGCGTTCAACACCACCTGCAGCAGCAGCGCCGTCACGGCCTCGCCCCGGCCGATCACCCAGCCGAACACCACGAAATTGAACAGCGCGAAGGGCGCCGACCATACCCGCCAGGCATAATAGGTCCAGGCCGCTTCTCCCACCGGCCCGTCGGCATCGAGTGCCGCCAGCCCCAGATGGCCGATCGGCACGTGCAGCACGAGAATGAGCAGGCCCGCCGAAAGCGCGATCAGGATGCCGCCAAGGAGCATGCGCTGTTCCTGGCGACGGTCGCGAGCGCCGACGGCCTGCGCGGTAAAGCCCGTCGTCGCGCCGCGCAGAAAGTTGAATGTGGTGAACAGGACATCGAAGATGACGGCGGCGAGCGCCACGCCGCCGATCAGTACCTCGTCACGCAACTGTCCGACCACGCCGGTTGCCGCAAGGCTCACCAGCGGCGTCGAAAAATGCGCGATCATCATCGGCAGCGCGATCGTGAAGACCTGCCGGTGCGTAACCTGAAAGGGGCGCGAAACCCGGCCGGCGGTAGTCTCCACGATAAGCTGTTCCTGAAACATGAGGCGCCGGCTGGTCCGGCGCGAAAGACGAGAATTTGATTAGGGCGAGACGGTTGAGCGCGTCAAGAGCGCGCGCCTCTCCTCAACGGCGTCAGGCAGCGGCAATGCTCTTTTGGTGGATCGTCAAAGCGACGACAGCACGCTTGTCACGCCCCAGGCCACGGCGCCCAGCGGCACGAGCGCCAGCAGGGCGAAGATGCCGTCGCGGGTCAGCATCGAGAAGGCGATCAGGGTCACCGCGACGCCGATGAGGGAGGAGGAGAACGGGATGAACTCCATCAGCGGCATGATCGCGCCGAAGATCACGCAGGCCAGCGGCAGCAGCCACTTGAGAGGGCGCTTGAACAGGAAGGTCAGGCGTTCGCGCGCGGCCCTGTCGATCATGCGAGTCAGCGGCAGAACCTTCTTCATGGCGGGTCGAAACTTGTCGGAGGCGATCTGCCTTTTGCGGATCCAGCCGGGGAGCCATATCTGGCTATGCCCGACAAGCTGCTGGGCGGCAATCATCATGATGATTAGGCCGCACAGCGTCGATAGACCCGGAACGCCGCTCAGCGGCGTGATCAGCACAAGCGCGGGCAAGATCAGAAGCGGCACGAATGAGGCATGGCCGAAGGAGACCATGAGCCGGTCCACCGAAACATGGCCGTCCCCTGCCTCTTCCATAGTGCGTTCGACAATCTCCGTCAGCGAGTGGAATTCGCGTTCGGATTGGGATGCGGTCGGCAAGCCAGCCTCCTCGAGGAATGGGCGATGACTTCGAAACGCCGCTTACCGGGCTTGGTTCCGGCAGGCGGCGTTGGGCATTGCAATTCGCAACACCCTGTGTACCTCTTCTTTCCAACACAACAAAGCGAGGAAACCATGTCGGAACAACGTTTGGAACGGTTGGAAGCGCAGATGGCAGCGCATCAGGAGGTGCTGATCGCGCTGGCCGCGGCGCTTGCGGAAGGCAAGGACTATTCGGTGTTCCGCCGCGCGCTTGACGGGCTGTTGACCGTCAAGGGCCAGGAGGAGGATCCGGGCTTCGAGCCGGACGAGGCCTTTGCCTTCCAATACCGGGTTGCCGAAACGATCCGCACGATCGTCGACGGCGCGGAAGCGCGCGCCAACCGGTAATTGCCCGGAACCAAAAGCCCGCCTCCATCGTTTTTCAGGTAAATTCGATGGAGATGGATGTCATGCCGACCGCGAAAGATGAGCCCCGGATCAAGGACGAGGATACCTATCAGGCGCTGCGTCGCGACGGAGCCTCGAAGGAAAAGGCCGCGCGCATTGCCAATGCAAAGGCCAATGACAGCATGAAGCCCTCCAAGAAGGGCGGCGAGTCGCAGCCCTATGAGGAGTGGACGCGCGACGATCTTTACGATCGCGCCCGCGAGATCGGTATCGAGGGCCGGTCGAAGATGAGCAAGAAAGAGCTGATCAAGGCGATCCGAAACCACTGAGACGGGGTCAGCGCGCCATGTCCTCGGGGTTCTTCGCGTCTTTGCGATCCAGAAGGTCAGCCACCATCTTGAAGGCCGTGACGATGTCGGCCTGCTCTTTGCCGGTGAAAGTGGCGAAGTCGGCGGCAAACCCGTCGGCGAACAACGATGGCGCCGCCTCAAGCGTGTGCGCGCCCGCCTCGGTCAGTTTGGCCTGCACCGTGCGCCGATCGCTGGTGGAGCGGATACGGGTGATCAACCCCTTTGCCTCAAGCTTGTCGAGAATGGTGACGGTGGTGGCCGGGCTAAGGTCCGCCTGCTTGGAAATCGCCGCCGTTGTCAGCGCGCCCTGGTCGCTAACTGCCCTCAGCACAACGATCTGCGGGATCGTCAGCCCCGTTTCGCGGCCGATCCGTTTTGAGCGGATGTCGATCGCATGGGCGATCCGGCGGATCGCCTTCATCACCGCATCGGCATTGTTGACCGTTGTATCAGATTTGTTGTCCATCATCGGAAGAAGTAGTTACAACAGAAATCATTTGAACTCAAATGATTTCTGTTGTAACTAAAACCGAACCCGAAATGCGGGCTTTGCGCCCGCGCCATGAAAAACAGTCTGCGCCGCGCGGTGTCCGCGCCGGCGTTTTGCCTTATGCGCCCGGCTGAGCCGGGAGCCAGTTGATAGGAGCGACCGACCAGACCATGTGTGGTATTGCCGGAGAGATCAGATTCGATGGAACCCTTGCAGATTCCGAGGCCGTGGCCCGCATTACCGCGGCGCTTGCGCCGCGCGGGCCGGATGGCAGCGGCATCTTCGCCCAGGGCCGTTTCGCCTTCGGTCACCGACGCCTGAAGATCATCGACCTTTCCGAAAAGGCCGCCCAGCCGATGACAGACCCGGAACTCGGTCTGACCATCGTGTTCAACGGCTGCATCTATAATTATCCGGAACTCCGGCGCGAACTGGAGGACAAGGGCTACCGCTTCTTCTCCACCGGCGATACCGAAGTGATCATGAAGGCCTATCACGCCTGGGGCCGCGATTGCGTGAAGCGCTTCCACGGCATGTTCGCCTTCGCCATCGTCGAGCGCGACAGCGGCAAGGCGATGATCGCGCGCGACCGGTTCGGCATCAAGCCGTTCTATTACGCCATGAGCGGACGCAATATCCGCTTCGCCTCCACCCTGCCGGCGCTGTTGAAGGGCGGCGGCATAGACAAGTCGGTCGATCCGGTGGCGCTGCATCACTACATGTCGTTCCATGCCGTGGTGCCGCCGCCGCACACCATCGTCAAGGGCGTGCGCAAGCTGCCGCCGGCGACGACCCGCTGCTTCGAGCCGGACGGCTCCTATGAGGATATCCGCTACTGGTCGCCGAAGCACGAGCGCGACGCGGCGACCGCCAAGCTCACCCGCGAGGAATGGCGCGACCGGGTGCTCGATGCGCTCCGCACCGCCGTCAAGCGCCGCATGGTCTCCGACGTGCCCGTCGGCGTGCTGCTGTCGGGCGGCGTCGATTCCTCGATCATTACCGGACTTCTGGCAGAAGAAGGCCAGAAGGACCTGATGACCTTCTCGATCGGCTTTGAGGAGGCCAATGGCGAAAAGGGCGACGAGTTCACCTATTCCGACCTGATCGCCGAACGTTTCGGCACCGATCATCACAAGATCTTCGTGCCGTCTTCCGAACTGATGAGCGCGCTGCCGGACACCATCAACGCGATGTCGGAGCCGATGGTCTCCTACGACAATATCGGCTTCTTCCTGCTGTCGCGCGAGGTCTCCAAACACATCAAGGTGGTGCAATCCGGCCAGGGCGCGGACGAGATCTTCGCCGGCTATCACTGGTATCCGCCGCTTGAAAACTCCAACGATGTCGTAGGCGACTATGCCAAGGGCTTCTTCGACCGCGACCACGCCAAGCTTTCGCGCCACCTCTCGGACGAATGGCTGGCCGAGGAGGATGTCAGCCGCGCCTTCGTCGAAAGCCACCTGATGGCCGCCGGCGCGGAAGGACCGGTCGACCGGGCGCTCAGGCTCGACAGCCAGGTCATGCTGGTTGACGACCCGGTCAAGCGGGTGGACAATATGACGATGGCCTGGGGTCTGGAGGCGCGCGTGCCCTTCCTCGACCATGAACTCGCCGAGCTCGCGGCCACGATCCCGCCGGAGTTCAAGCTCAATGACGGCGGCAAGGGCGTGCTGAAGGACGCCGCGAGGCTGGTGGTTCCCCACGAGGTGATCGACCGCAAGAAGGGTTATTTCCCCGTGCCCCAGCTCAAATACATCTCGGGCGAGTATCTGGACATGGTGCGCGACGTGCTGACCAGCCAGGTCTCCAGCGAGCGTGGGCTGTTCAGGAAGAGCTATCTGGACGACCTGTTCCTCGATCCGATCGGCCACATCACGCCGCTGCGCGGGTCGGAACTGTGGCAGGTCGCGCTTCTGGAAATGTGGCTGCAGTCGCACGACATCTGAGGAAAAGCCGATGAGTTCGGACAAAGGCTCCAGGGACGATCACCGCGCACGCGAGGCCTATACGCATCGCCTGAAGCGGATGCGCTCGCACGGAATGAAACCGCCGATCCCCGGGGGCGAGGAACATGGCGGCATGACGCCGGATGCCTCGATCGACTGCGGCTGGGGGCGGGTGGTGTTCGGCCAGACGTTTTCCGATACCAAGCTCCTGATCGAGACGCTGCGCGCCGAGGTGCCCGATCACCGCGATATCGCGATCTATGTCCGCGACCCGCATGTGGTTCTGGCAAATGCGCCGCAGGAGGTGTTTCTTGACCCCTCGCACACCTTCCGGCTGGAGCTTTCCACCTACCGCCCGGCCTCCAAGCCGCCGCAGGGCTTCTTTATCCGACGGCTGACATCGGAAATCGACGCCCAGGCGATCAATCGCATCTATGCCGCGCGCGGCATGGTGGTTGTCCGGCCGGATTTCTTCTGGCGGCAGCGCGATGCCCGCTCGATCTCCTATTTCGTCGCCGAGGAGGAGCACAGCGGCAATATTCTCGGCACGGTGACCGGCATCGACCATTCCCGCGTCTTCAACGATCCGGAAAAGGGATCGTCGCTCTGGTGCCTGGCAAGCGACCCCCAAGCCCGCCAGCGCGGCATCGGCGAGGCGCTGGTGCGCCGGCTTGCCGAGCATTTTCTGGCCCGGGGCGCATCCTATCTCGATCTCTCGGTGCTGCACGACAATGACCCGGCGATCCGGCTCTATGAAAAGCTCGGCTTCAAGCGGGTGCCGTTCTTCACGGTCAAGCGCAAGAACCAGATCAACGAGAAGCTTTTCACCGGGCCTGAGGCGGATGACTACGAGGAACTGAACCCCTATGCCCGGCTGATCGTGACCGAGGCGCGCCGCAGGGGGATTTCGGCCGAGATCACCGATGCAAGGGGCGGGTTCTTCCGGCTGTCCTATGGCGGGCGCTCGATCCATTGCCGCGAAAGCCTGTCGGAACTGACGACCTCGGTGGCGATGTCGATCTGCGACGACAAATCCGTGACCCGCCGTTTCGTCGAGGAGGCCGGCGTCAAGGTGCCGCGCCAGATGACGTCCGATGCCGGCGAGGATGCGATCCGCGGCTTTCTGGAGGATGCCGGTCATCTCGTGGTCAAGCCCGCGCGCGGCGAGCAGGGCAGGGGCATTTCTGTCGGCATCACGACCTATGAGGACCTCGAGGAGGCCGTGAAGGCGGCCAAGGCCTATTGCGATACGGTGCTGATCGAGGAAATGGTGGAAGGCGAGGATCTGCGCCTGATCGTGATCAACTACCGGCTCGTGGCCGCTGCAATGCGCCGCCCGGCCCATATCGTGGCCGACGGCAAATCAACGATTGAACAGCTGATCGAGAGCCAGAGCGAGCGGCGCAGTGCCGCGACTGGCGGCGAATCCTCGATCCCGCTCGATGCCGAGACCGAGCGAACGGTGCGCGATGCCGGCTACACCTTCGCCGACGTGCCGGAGGCGGGCACTGAAATCCGGGTGCGGCGAACTGCCAACCTGCACACCGGCGGCACCATTCACGATGTCACCGATATCGTTCACCCGAAGCTGGTGGACGCGGCGATTTCGGCGGCGCGGGCCATCAATATTCCGGTGGTGGGGATTGACCTGATGATCAAGTCCCCGCAAAACCCGGACTATGCCTTTATCGAGGCCAATGAGCGGCCGGGGCTAGCCAATCACGAGCCGCAGCCGACGGCCGAACGGTTTGTCGACCTGCTGTTCCCGCTTTCAATGCCGGCCGGCGTCCGCCACTCGGTGCGCGAGGCCCACAAGAACGAGTAGCAGATGAAACGACTGACGATTGACGCCGATTACCTGTCCGACATTCTCAAATCGCTCCTCGCGATCCCCTCGCCGACAGGCTACACCGACCCCATCGTCCGTTTCGTCACCGGAGAGCTGGAAAAGCTCGGTCTTTCGGTGGAACTGACAAGGCGCGGCGCGATCCGCGCCGTCCGGCGCGGCGTCGACAGCCGCGGCGCGCGCGCCGTGGTCTCGCATGTGGATACGCTCGGCGCGCAGGTGAAATATCTGAAATCGAACGGAAGGCTGGAACTGGTGCCGATCGGCACATGGTCGGCGCGGTTCGCAGAAGGCGCGCGCGCCACGATCTTCACCGAAAAGGGCTCCTATCGCGGCACCATCTTGCCGCTGAAGGCGTCCGGGCACACCTACAACCACGAAATCGACGAACTGCCGATCGGCTGGCAATATGTCGAAATGCGCGTCGATGCCCTGACCCGCGACGAGAACGACCTTGATCGGCTCGGTATCGAGATCGGCGATATCGTCGCGATCGACCCGCAGCCGGAATTCCTGGACAACGGCTTCATCGTGTCGCGCCATCTCGACAACAAGGCCGGCGTGGCGCTGATGCTCGCGGCCCTGAAGGCGATGCAGGATGAAAACGTCGAAACCCCGGTCGCCAGCCACTGGCTGTTCACCATTGCCGAGGAAGTTGGCGTTGGCGCATCCTCGATCGTCGCGCCCGATGTCGCCTCGCTGGTCTCGATCGACAACGGCACGTCGGCGCCCGGCCAGAACTCCTCGGAATTCGGCGTGACCATCGCCATGGCGGACCAGACCGGCCCGTTCGACTGGCACCTCACCAAGAAACTGGTCGACGTCTGCAAGGCGAACGATATCCGCTATCAGAAGGACGTGTTCCGCTACTACCGTTCGGATTCGGCAAGCGCCGTTGAAGCGGGCGCGGATGTGCGCACAGCGCTGGTCGCCTTCGGGGTCGATGCGTCGCATGGCTATGAGCGCATCCACATGCATGCGCTGCGGTCGATCGCGGAAATGATCACCGCCTATCTGACCTCCGATGTCGAGATCAAGCGCGACTTCCAGCAGTCCGGCCCGATGACCGGCTTCACCCGCCAGCCGACCGGCAAGGCCAAGCAGGAGCTTTCCGCCGACGTTGAAAGCGAAACCATCGACGACCCGGCGCATCCCCATCATGCAGGGCATGCCTGAGGGGCGGGCGCTCTACCCGAACACGATCCTCGGAAAATAGAACGACACCACCCAGTTCGGCGCGTCGACGATCTCGCTGATCTTCAGGTCGCCGGCGACCGAGCACAGCATGTAGGCATCCTCGGGCGAGAGCTTGCGGCTCTTCGACAGGTGGTCGATCATCGCCGAGACGGCGTCGCGGGCGGCCTGCATGAGGTCCGGGCCGATGCCGGTCGTTACCTCGTAGCCGGCGGCATCGAGATGGCGGGCGATCGGGCCGGGCGTGGAAAAATGCGGGGTCTTCGGCGCGGCGTCCTTCACCACCTCGACCGTGATCGCAACATCCATCGCGCTTTCGATCGCCGTGCCGCAGACCTCGCCATCGCCCTGGGCGGCGTGGGTGTCGCCGAGCGACAGCAGCGCGCCCTCGACCTCCACCGGCAGATAGAGCGTCGTGCCGGCCGCGATATCGCGGATGTCCATATTGCCGCCGACGCGGCGCGGCGGGATCACCGAATGTTTGCCGACTTCAGCCATGGCGACCCCGATCGTGCCGATGAAGGGGCGCAGCGGCACGGAGGCGATATCGTTGAAGACGGCGGGCTTTTGCGCTGCCGTGTCATAATCCCAGAGCTTCAGCTTTGGCTGATCGAACTGATCCGACAGCAGGCCGAACCCCGGAATGATCGCGCTCCAGCCAAAGCCCGAGGGCGTAAATTCGTGGATCGTCACCTTCAGCGCGTCGCCGGGCGCGGCCCCTTCCACATAAACCGGCCCGGTCAGCGGATTGATGTTGGCCGGATCGGCGGTGAGGATATCGGCTGAGGTGCTGTCGTGATGATAATGGCCGTTGCCGGCATCGCGGCAGGCGAAGGCGATGGTTTCGCCGGATTTCGCGAAATGCACCGGCTTGATCGACCGGTCCCAGCCGAGATGGCATTCGTGGGAATGAATGGTGCGGATCATCTTTTGCTCCCGTCGCGTTTCTGGGACGGCTTGCCGAAGCCGCGGCGCTAGTCCTGCTCTTCCACCTGCCGGCCGGCGATTGCCTCGGCGAATTCGGCGGCTTCGAAGGGTTCGAGGTCGTCGATGCCTTCGCCGACGCCGATGAAATAGACCGGCAATTTATGCTTGGCGGCGATCGCCACCAGAATGCCGCCGCGCGCAGTGCCGTCGAGCTTTGTCATGACGAGGCCTGAAACGCCGGCGATATTGCGGAAGATTTCGACCTGGTTCATGGCGTTCTGGCCGGTGGTGGCGTCGAGCGTCTGCAGCACCGTATGCGGGGCGTCCGGATCGAGCTTGCCGAGCACGCGCACGATCTTGGCAAGCTCATCCATCAGCTCGGCCTTGTTTTGAAGCCTTCCGGCGGTGTCGATGATGACGACGTCGGAGCCGTTTTCCTGGCCGCGCTTGAAGGCGTCATAGGCAAGGCCGGCCGCATCCGCCCCCAGCTTGGTGCCGACGAATTCAGCGCCGGTGCGCTCCGACCAGATTTTCAACTGCTCGATCGCGGCCGCGCGAAACGTGTCGCCTGCGCCGAGCGTCACCTTCAGGCCCGCGCGGGTCAGCTTGGCGGCGAGCTTGCCGATCGTCGTGGTCTTGCCGGTGCCATTGACGCCGACCACAAGGATCACATGCGGCTTGTGTGACAGGTCGAGCTGCAGCGGTTTGGCGACTGGCGTCAGCACCTTGGTGATCTCGCCGGCCATGATGCGCACGACGTCGTTGCCGCTGACATCCTTGCCATAGCGTTCCGAAGACAGCGTATCGGTGATCCGCATGGCGGTCTCGACGCCGAGATCAGCCTGGATCAAGAGGTCCTCCAGCTCCTCCAGCGCGTCCTCATCAAGCTTGCGCTTGGTGAAAAGCGCTGCGATCTGGCCGGAAAGCTGCTGCGAGGTGCGGAACAGGCCGGCGCGCAGGCGCTGGAACCAGCTCTGCCGCTTTGCCGGCTGCGCGGCAGGGGTTTCGACCGTTCTGCCGGTGACGATCTCGAAGCCCTGATTGCGAACAGCGGGCTGTTCAGCGGGCGCTGTAACCGGCTCGAGCTCGGCAGGGCTTGCGGCTGCCGGAGCGTCGGCAGCCTCTGCGGCGGGCGCTTCAGCGGGGGCGGTCTCCACCGGCTCCGCGTCCGGAGCGTCTTGCGGCTCCGGCGCGGCTTCATGCGTCTCGGCGACCGGTACGGGCTCGTCCTCGGCCTCGGGCTTGCTGCCCGGGCCGACCACGCCGCCGACAATGCTGTCATCGTCCCAGGGATCGGCGCTTTTCGCCTCGGCAAGCGTTTCCGGCGCTGCGGGCGTTTCTGCGGCGGGAGCAGCCTCGGCGTCTTCGCCGGCGGCAATTGCTTCCGCTTCGTCGGGCGCGATTGCGTCTTCCGGCTTGCTCTCCTCGGCGGTCTGTTTCTTGCCGAAGGTGAAGACGTTTTTCATGAAGCCAAGGGCCATGGGAATATTTTCCTGTTTGTTTCAAGCCGGCGCGCCCGCATTGCCCCTATATCCGTGCTGCGGCGGAGGCTTGTCAACGCGTGGGGGCCAAAACCCCTCTCAGACGGGGCTGAAATCCGCGATCAGCCGCTTGCCGTCATGGCCGGTGATGCCGGCCGTCACGAACCGGCCCGGCTCAAGGCCGGGGGTGGCGACCGGGGCGAAATTTTCGGTATGGCCATTGCCGCCGCGTTCGGTGAGCACGGTTGCGGTGCTGCCGATCATGCCGGAAAGATGCCGCGCCTTCAGCCGCTCGCCGGTTTCGCGCAGAAGCCGCGCCCGTTCCTTGACCAGCGCCCGGTCGAGTTGCGGCATGCGGGCTGCCGGCGTGCCGGGGCGGGGGCTGTAGGGGAACACGTGAAGCTGGGCGATATCGGCCTCCTCGGCAAAGCGCACGAGATTATCGAAATGCGCCTCGGTTTCTGTCGGGAACCCGGCGATGAAATCCGCGCCGAAGGCGATGCCGGGACGCAGTTCCCGCGCCTTTGCGATGAAAGCCAGCGCATCGGCCGACAAATGCCGCCGCTTCATCCGCTTCAGGATCAGGTCGTCGCCGTGCTGGAGCGAGAGATGCAGATGAGGCATGAAGCGCGGCTCGTCGGCGAGAAGATCGAGCAAGTGCCGGTCGACCTCGATGCTGTCGATCGAGGACAGCCTGAGGCGGGCGATCTCAGGCACCTGTTTCAGTAGCGTCTTTGCCAAGAGCCCGAGCGTCGGCTCGCCGGGCAGATCCGCGCCATAGGAGGTGGCGTCGACGCCCGTCAGCACGACCTCGCGATAACCCTGCTCCGAAAGCTTGCGGGCCTGGTCGATCACGGCACCCATCGGCACGGAGCGCGAATTGCCGCGACCATAGGGGATGATGCAGAAGGTGCAGCGGTGATCGCAGCCGTTCTGCACCTGCAGGAAGGCGCGCACATGGCCGTCAATGCTTTCCACCATCTGCGGCGCGGTGTCGCGCACGCTCATGATGTCGTTGACGACGAGCTTTTCCTCCGCCGAAACGCCGAAATCGGGCAGCGCGCGATAGTGCCGGGCCTCGAGCTTTTCGGCATTGCCAAGCACCGCGTCGACTTCCGGCATCTTCGCGAAGGTCTCCTTCTCGGTCTGGGCCGCGCAGCCGGTGACGACGATGCGCGCGGCCGGATTCTCGCGCCGCGCCCTGCGGATCGCCTGCCGCGCCTGGCGCACCGCCTCGCCGGTCACCGCGCAGGTATTCACCAGGATCGCATCCTCAAGCCCGGCCTCGGTCGCCGCCTTGAGCATGACTTCGCTCTCATAGGTGTTCAGCCTGCAGCCGAATGTCAGGGTACGGACGGTCATTTCTCTCGGGTTCCGGTTTGCCCGCTATATGGCGCAACCGGCCGCAAAATGAAAGGGCAGGGCCTGTCTTACCGGGCCACTATCGCAATGATGTAGGCGAGTGTGGTGAAAATTGCAGGTATCGCGAGGGCGAACCCGATCGATCCCAAGAAGGGCGCTGCGAAGTTGAGGCCAAAGATGCTCCAGAACAGACGCTTGCGGTGGGGAAAGCGGCGGGTGCAACTGATATTCAGCGACTGGACGATGAGGAAGCAGAAAAGCAGAACCTCGAGCGGATAGCAGATGATCATGAAGTACGCCGCGGGCCTGGCATACATGTCTTCATAGCTGATGGCGCCGCTGTTGATGGCTGGATAGTAGGAGTTGAGTATGCCGGACTGAACCCAGACGACGATACGGTTGATGTAGAGCGTGTATACGACCGGAAGCAGGAAATTGATCCAGAGGAATGCCCTGAACGCCGGGTCCGGAAGCCTTGCTGCATGCAGCGCCCTTCCGGGCAGTAGCCGGCGGCTTTCAGCCCCGGCTTGCCAACGGGATTTCAGGTAGTGCGAAAGCTTTTCCGAAGGGCTTGCCACGCCGGGAAGGACCTCTTTTAGGTGTAGACCGAGCGCGTCAGGATGAACAGTAGAACGCCCTCAAAGGATAACGTACCGATGCGGGCAAACTCGACGAGCTGCCCCAGCACCGCCGGGAGGGAGGGAAGCAGGAACAGGCACGGGATCACGCCGGGGATCGGCAGGATCAGGCTGAGGAAATTGAGCCAGAAGATGGTCAGGAAAAACCGCCTGCGCGTCCTGAAACGCCTGGCTGCACGCAGGTTCAGATATTGTATCCCGGCAAAGGCCAGAAGCCTCAACGCCCCGATGAGCGCGCTTTCCCAGACGACTGCGGGTATGCCGCCGCCCGGCGCGGCGATGAAGCTGTGAGCCAGCAGGATGATTTCGGAAAGGTTGCGCGAGACCAGATAGAAATAGGCGACCGGGAGAACGAAGTTGATCCAGAAGAACGCGTTCAGATCATCCGGCGGATCGTTGTAGAAGCGGCGCGCGGGCGCGATCACGCGGTTGCGCCACCACCCGCTATTGCCTTCATGACCGCCTTCGCCTTTGTGAAATGTCTCGCGGGTTTCCGACATTCTCAACCGATTGCTGTTTTCATTCAGCGTACAGGACTCAAGGTTGCGTGTAAACGATACGGTCTACCGCTCCCACTCGCCCGTTGCCGGATCAACCCGGCCGGTCCATTCGCGCTCGGCAGGTCCGGTCATGATCACGTGGTTGTCGTGCTCGCGCCAGTCGATCTCGAGCGCGCCGGCCGGCACATAGACGGAGATCTTGCGGCTGGTGCGGCCGGTGCGGGCGGCGGTGACGGCGGCGGCGCAGGCGGCTGAGCCGCAGGCGAGCGTCAGGCCGGCGCCGCGTTCGAAGGTCTTCAGCGACAGCGAGGACGGCGAGGTCACCTGCGCCAGCGAGATATTCGCGCGCTCGGGAAACATCGGATGATGCTCGTAGCGCGGGCCGAAGGCGAGGAGATCGTAGCTGTCGACATCGCGCGGCACGAAGAACACGGCATGCGGGTTGCCCATGGAGGCCGCCGAAAAGCGCTGCAGCGCCGGATCGGGCTCGAAGGGTTCGGAGAGCGCGATATGCTTGGTGTCGCCGGGCGAGCCGGCGAGAGGAATCTTTTCCCACGCGAATTCCGGCGGTCCCATGTCCACCGCAATCCGGCCGTCCTCGAACCGGTCGGCGACAAGTGCGCCGGCGATCGTGCGAAAATCGAAATGGCTGCGCCCGTCGGCGGCAAACAGATAGTCGACGACGCAGCGCGTGCCGTTGCCGCAGGCCTGGGCCATCGATCCGTCGGAGTTCAGAATGTCGATCCAGCCATCGGGTGCATCCGCGCGCGGGTCGTAGATCGCCATGATCTGGTCGAAGGCGGTGTCGGGATGGGCATTGAGGCGGATCGCGGCCTGCGGCGTCACCCTGTCGGTCCGCCCGCGCATGTCGATCACCAGGATCTTGTTGCCAAGCCCGTTCATGCGCATCAGCGGCGCCCAGTCTTCGCGGTGGTTCATGCCCGGCACTCCTGTCAGTTCCGCGGTCTTATATGGGCATATCGGCGCGTCGTCACCAGTCTTGCCGATGAAGACCGGAAAAATCCGCAGACGGAACCGCATAGGCCGTCACCGGCCTTTGCCAAGGCGACGTTTCATGATTAGGTTTGGCGATAACATGCTGCGTTCCGCCGCCATTGCGGGCCGCGCCGCCTTCGAAAGTCCACTCACCATGCCCATTCGCCCTTCCGGTTCGATGAACCCGCCAGCCCCGGCGCGCACCGCCTGCGCATACACGCCCGGGCGCAGCGCCGGAATGCCGGCATGAGGGTCTCGGGCATTCTGCTGGCCTTTGCGGCGGTCACAATCTTTTCCGCGCAGGATGCGATCACGCGCCATCTCGGCCCGCTTTATTCGCCGTTCTTCATCGCCATGGTGCGGTTCTGGGCGTTTGCGGGCTTCGTCGTGGTGCTGGCGGCGCGCCGGCCGGGCGGCTTTGCCGCCGCGATCCGGACGGAGCATCTCGGTCTCCAGATCGCCCGCAGCCTGCTGCTCATCGCCCAGATATTGATCGCGATCTTCTCCTTCGCGATCGTCGGTCTGGCGCAAAGCCAAGCGATCTTCATGGCGGCCCCGCTGGTTGTGGCGCTGCTGTCCGTGCCTATCCTCGGGGAACGGGTCGGCTGGCGGCGCTGGCTGGCGATCATCAGCGGCCTCGTGGGCGTGATGATCATCATCGATCCGCTCGGCGAACGGTTTTCGCTGGCAACGCTGATCCCGGTGTCAAGCTGCTGCGTCTTCGCGCTTTACTCGTTGCTGACGCGTCTCGCCGGCCGCTATGACAGCGCCGATGTCAGCCTGTTCTATACCGGCGTCGTCGGCATGGCGGTGACCAGCCTGATCGGGCCGTTCTTCTGGGAGGACCCGCTGGCGATTGATTGGTTCTGGCTGACGGCGCTCTGCTTTACCGGGATCGCCGGTCACTACTGCCTCATCCGCGCGCTTGCGATCACCGAGGCGGTCACGGTGCAGTCCTTTATCTATCTGCAACTCGTCTACGGCCTGCTCTTCGGGGTTCTCCTGTTCAACGAGACGCTGACGATCAACATGCTGGTGGGGGCCGCGATCGTGGTCGGCGCCGGTTTCTTCACCATCTGGCGCGAGCACGCCCTGAAGAAACGCGAAATCGCCGCGTCCACCACGGGCGCTTCGCTGGCGGGCAGGTGAGATCTGAATCGGAGGTTTTCAGATGCTGTCACGTGATTCCTCGGCGGATGCCGTCCTGGCCGCTCTTAAGGCAAACGCCGATCCGGCGCTGATCGCCGGCATGGACCGCGTCGGCATCCGGACGGAACAGGCCATCGGGCTTTCCAATCCGGCTCTGCGGCAGATCGCCCGCGAGATCGGCGTCGATCACGCGCGGGCCGTTCAGCTATGGCAATGCCCGGTGCGCGAGGCGAAGCTGCTGGCGCTGCTGACATTCGATCCCGACAGCTTGACGCCCGGCGAGATGTTTACGCTCGCCGGTGATTTCACCTCCTGGGAAATGGTCGACATGGCCGCTGACCTGTTCGTGGAGGCCGGGCTCGATCCGGCGCTGATCGCGCGGTTTGCCGCCGACGATCGGGAATTCGTGCGCCGCACGGCCTTCGCCATGATCGCGGGCGCGGCCGTTCACTGCAAGAGCGAGCCGGATGAAACCTTCCTCGCCTTCCTGCCGCTGATCGACGCCCATGCCGGCGACGACCGCAATTTCGTGAAAAAGGCCGTCAACTGGGCGCTGCGCAATATCGGCAGGCGCGACAGGGCCTGCCATGCCGCCGCCCTCGCGCTGGCCGAAAAGCTGGCGGGAACGGACGACAAGACGAGGCGCTGGGTCGGCCGCGACGCGGTGAAATATCTGAGCGACCCGAAACGCGTGGCGCGGCTGAAAGCCTGACCTCAGGGCGTCTCCGGAACGTCGAAGGCCTCGCCGGGCTCCAGCGGACGGAACCGGCCTTCCGGGATGCCCGCATCCGCAAGCGCCGATTTCAGAAGCTTGACAGGATCGTCCCGTCCCTCGTCGGTAAGCTGGAATGTGCCGAAATGGTGGCCGCAGGCATGGGCGGCGTTGCAGAGCTCGAAGCCGCTCACGGCCTCGACCGGATCCTGATGCTCGTTCTTCATGAAATAGCGCGGCTCATAGGCGCCGATCGGCAGGTTGGCGAGCCGGAAGCCGCCATATTTCTTCGCCGCCGCCTCGTAATTGCGGCCCTCGTGAAACCCGGTGTCGCCGATATGGTAGATCAGACCGGCCGGCGTTTCGATCACGAAGGCGGCCCAGAGCGCCATGCGCCGGTCGGCCACCCCGCGCGCCGACCAGTGGTGGCAGGGCTCGGCAAAGACCCTGAGACCGCCCGGCAGCGGCGCCTGCGCGCCCCAGTCGAGCACGGTGACATCGGCATCGCGAACCTTGGAACGGATGATCGTGTCATTGCCAAGCGGCGTGACGATGCGCGGCTTGTGGATCTTGTGCAGCCGGGCGAGCGTCGGCAGGCTCAGATGGTCGTAGTGGTTGTGGGTGACCAGCACGACGTCGATCGGTGGCAGGTTTTCGAAGGGAATGCCGGGGGCGCAGACCCGTTTGGGGCCGGCCGCCTCGAACGGGCTGGCCCGCTCGGTATAGATCGGGTCGGTGAGGATATTGATGCCGGCAACCTGAATCAGCAGTGTGGCATGGCCGACCATGGTGACCCGCATGGCGTCGCCCGTCACCCGTTCATCCGGCTTCGCCGGCGTGAAGGCGCATTCTACCGTTTTCGGCCAGAGCGACTTCTTGTTGTTGATCTGCCATTTGATGACTTCGCGAAAGCCGGGCGGGTTCATGCCGTCGGGATTGAAAAACAGGGTTCCGTCGAAATGATCGCTTTTGGGGCCGGTGTAATAGCGATTCTTCGACTGCAAAACGGATCTGACCGGAATCATGGAGCGCTTGACCTTCCTTCGCCGGGCGATCCCGGGAGCGTTGCCGATAGCATTATATGCTGTCGGAGCGCGGAAAGTTCCATGGCGCGTTGCCCCGGCAGGCTTGACTTTGCCGCAATCTTCCTGTTTATCCGCCCTCAATCAGCTGACAGCGAGACGCTCAGCAGCCGACCGGGGCCCGTGAAGGTATAAAGAGAGCCCGGAGGTCAACATCCGACAGCGCGATGCGCCCTCGGATGGATTTTTGCTTTGCGTCTTGTATTTGCCGGCTGCTGTGCCAACGTTTCGCCCTGACGACAAGCCGAAACGAAAAGGGAATGGGCCATGTTTGAAAACCTCCAGGACCGCCTTGGTTCCGTCCTCAAGGGACTGACCGGACGCGGCGCGCTTTCGGAAGCCGATGTTTCGGCTGCGTTGCGCGAGGTTCGGCGCGCCCTGCTGGAGGCCGATGTCGCGCTGGAAGTGGTGCGCGACTTCACCGCCAGGGTGAAGGAAAAGGCCGTTGGCGCGGATGTCCTGAAATCGATCAAGCCCGGCCAGATGGTCGTCAAGATCGTGCATGACGAACTTGTCGAGATGCTGGGCGCCGAGGGCGTTACCATCGATCTCAACGCGCCGTCGCCGGTCGTGATCATGATGGTCGGCCTGCAGGGCTCGGGCAAGACCACCACCACCGGCAAGATCGCCGCGCGGCTGACGAACCGCGACCGCAAGCGCGTGCTGATGGCCTCGCTCGACACCCGCCGCCCGGCGGCGCAGGAGCAGTTGAAGCAGATCGGCGAGCAGACCAAGGTCGACACGCTGCCGATTATCGCAGGTCAGGATCCGGTCGCGATCGCCAAGCGCGCCGTGCAGGCCGCCAAGCTCGGCGGCCATGACGTGGTGATCCTCGATACCGCCGGCCGCACCCATATCGACGAGCCGCTGATGGTCGAGATGGCGGATATCCGCAAGGTCTCGAACCCGCATGAAATCCTGCTGGTGGCCGATAGTCTTACCGGTCAGGATGCCGTCAATCTGGCGCGCAACTTCGACAGTCGCGTCGGCATTACCGGTCTTGTGCTGACCCGTATGGATGGCGACGGCCGCAGTGGTGCGGCGCTTTCGATGCGCGCGGTCACCGGCAAGCCGATCAAGCTGATCGGTACCGGCGAAAAGATGGATGCGCTGGAGGAGTTTCACCCCAAGCGCATCGCCGACCGCATTCTCGGCATGGGCGATATCGTTTCGCTGGTGGAAAAGGCCGCCGAGACGATCGACGCCGAAAAAGCCAAGGCCATGGCCGAGAAGATGGCCAAGGGCAAGTTCGACCTGAACGACATGGCCGAGCAGCTCAAGCAGATGCAGAACATGGGCGGCATGGGCGGCATCATGGGCATGATGCCCGGCATGGGCGGCATGAAGGACAAGCTGGCCGCGGCCGGCATGGACGATAGCGTGTTCAAGCGCCAGCTCGCGATCATCTCGTCGATGACGAAATATGAGCGCGCCCATCCCGATGTCTTGAAGAATTCGCGCAAGAAGCGCATTGCCGCGGGCTCCGGCACCTCTGCCGCCGACATCAACAAGCTTTTGAAAATGCACCGCCAGATGGCCGACATGATGAAGGCCATGGGCGGCAAGGGCAAAGGCAAGATGAAGCAGATGATGAACATGCTCGGCGGCGGCATGGGCGGGGGCATGCCCGGCGGAATGGGCGGCATGCCGGACCTTTCCAAACTCGATGCCAACCAGCTTGCCGAACTGCAGAAGCAGGCCGGCAGTCTTCCCGGCGGCGGCCTGCCGTCGGGCGGGCTTCCGGGTCTCGGCGGCCCGAAGCTGCCCGGCCTTGGTGGCGGTTTTGGCAAGGGGAAGAAATAGATGAACGAACCTGAAATCCGCCAGCAGCTTCTGCAATACCGCCAGTCGATCGACAATCTCGATGCCGCGCTGGTGCATATCCTGGCCGAACGGTTCCGCTGCACCAAGGCAGTGGGGCACCTGAAGGCCGAGCATGACCTTCCGCCCGCCGACCCGGCGCGCGAGGAACAGCAGATTTCGAGGCTTCGGGCTCTGGCGAAAAGCGCCGACCTCGATCCCGACTTTGCCGAGACTTTCCTGAATTTCATCATCAAGGAAGTCATCCGGCACCATGAGCAGATCGCCGCCCAACATAGCGGCATCGAAGAGTAAGAAAGGCCGGAAGGCCGTTAAGGAGAAAAGAAAATGGCAATCAAGATTCGTCTCGCCCGCGGCGGCTCCAAGAAGCGTCCGTACTATCACATCGTCGCCGCCGACGAGCGCTCCCCGCGCGATGGCCGCTTCATCGAGAAGCTCGGCCACTGGAACCCGATGCTGCCGAAGGATTCCGAAGAGCGCGTTACCTTCGACGAAGAGCGCGTAAAGTACTGGCTTTCCACCGGCGCCCAGCCGACCGACCGCGTGCTCCGCTTCCTCGCCGAAGCCGGCCTTGCCGAGCGCAAGGCCCGCAACAACCCGAACAAGGCAAAGCCGGGCAAAAAGGCCGAAGAGCGCGCCGCCGAGAAGAAGCAGAAGGCCGAAGAAGCCGCCGCTGCTGCTGCCGAAGCGACCGCCGAAGCTTCGGAATAAGGGGCGGCCGGCCGAAAGTTGCGAAGCTCGCAACTTTCGCCTATATATATAGCATATCCGCTACGCCCGTAGGCGGGCATTATGCAGCCTCCGCATTTCGGTGCGGAGGCTTTATGCATTTCGGGAGGACAGCATGCGGGTAGCGGTTCTGATTGATGGCGGGCATTTGCGGGTTATTTCGAGGATCGCCGGACACAACTACAACCCCGATTTCATCGAGAAGGTTGCCCATGGCTGCGTTGGCGAGGAGGAGACAGCGCTTCGCATCCTTTATTACGACTGCGCTCCCTACAACGGGAAACTCAAGAAGCCAGTCTCCGGAGAAGAGGTTGTCTTCAACGGCTCGGACGGCTGGCTCAAGGAACTTGCGGCCAAGAACCTGTTTGCGGTTCGTCGTGGTGAGTTGAAATTTCGTGGGTTCAAGCCTCGGAAAGTGCCGTCAGGCGAGAAACCGCTCACCGATGATGATTTCAAGCCGGACTTCGAGCAAAAAGGCGTCGACATGCGTATCGGCCTCGACATGGCAAATTTTGCCTATGAGCGTAGCGTTGATCGATTAATCCTTGTGTCCGGCGATACGGATTGTATACCGGCCATGAAACTGGCTCGTATTGCTGGCTTGCAGGTTGTTCTGATCGAATTTGACAATCACAGGCTGGCATCGGAACTTCTCTGGCATTCGGATTTGAGGCGTCATGTCGGCTGGCCCAACTAAATTAAAAGACCCGGTATTGATGGCGAGCATTGGCGCGGCGCAGGGGCTGCGCGGCGATGTGCGGGTGCGCTGCTTCAGCGCCAATCCGCTTTCCGTCGGCGATTACGGTCATCTTCATGCCGAAGACGGCCGCAGTTTCGAGATTCTCGAAATCCGGCCGGGCAAGAACAATATGGTGGTGATCCGCTTTCGCGGCATCAATGACCGCACCGCCGCCGAGGGCTTGCGCGGTCTCGACCTCTACATCGAACGCGAAAACCTGCCCGATGACGAGCTCGACGACGACGAATATTTCTATGCCGATCTCGAAGGCCTCGACGTCTTCGACGACGCCGGCAACAATTACGGCGCGGTCAGCGCGGTGTTCGATTTCGGCGCTGGCGATCTCTTGGAACTGAAAGGCCCCGGCCGCCGCCCGGTTCTGATCCCGTTCAACGAGAATGCGGTTCTTGAGGTGGATTTCGAGGACGGGCGCATCCTGATCGATCCGGTCGCCGCCGGGCTGATCAATGAAGACGACGACGACAACCCGGATTTTCCCGGCGCCGGCGGCGCGTGAAGGCCGCGCCATGAGTTTCAGGGCGACAGTGCTGACGCTTTACCCGGAGATGTTTCCGGGGCATCTGGGCTTCTCGCTCGCGGGCAAGGCTGCCGAGCGCGGCGACTGGTCGCTTGATGCCGTCAATATCCGTGACTTTGCCGAGGACAGACACAGAAGCGTCGATGACACGCCGGCCGGCGGCGGGGCGGGAATGGTGCTGCGCGCCGATATTCTGGGTAAAGCCATTGATGCTGTCTCCGGCGATGATGCCCGGCCCCGGCTGCTGATGAGCCCGCGCGGAAAGCCGCTGACGCAGGCCCGTGTGCGGGAACTTGCGGAAGGTCCGGGCGTCGTCATCGTCTGCGGGCGGTTCGAGGGCGTCGACCAGCGCGTCATAGACGGGCGCGATCTCGAGGAAGTCTCGATCGGCGACTATATCCTGTCGGGCGGCGAGCCGGCGGCGCTGACGCTGCTCGATGCGGTCGTCAGGGTTCTGCCGGGGGTGATGGGAAACGCCGAATCGGGCACGCATGAGAGCTTCGAGAACGGACTTCTGGAACATCCGCATTATACGCGGCCTGCCGAGTGGGAAGGGCAGGGCATTCCAGAGGTGCTGACCTCAGGCAATCATGCCGCGATCGATAAATGGCGGCATGAACAGGCGCTTGAATTGACCCGCGAGCGAAGGCCGGACCTGCTGGAGGATGACGATGGCTGAACCGGTGCGGCTGGTGCCATTTACCGAGGAGCATTTCGAAACGCTTGCGGGCTGGTTCCCGGACGCCCGCGCGCTTGCCCAGTGGGGCGGCACCCGGCTGACCTTTCCGCTTGATGCTTCCCAGATGCGCGCCTTGCTCGCGCTTTCGTCCGGCCAGCGACCCGAATGGCTCTATTTCACGGCGAAACAGGGCGACGCGGTGGTCGGACACTGCGAAATTTGCTTTGACTATTTCGATGGCATCGCCCGGCTCTGCCGCATCGCGGTTGCGCCCGACTGCCGTGGCAGGGGGCTTGCGCGGCCGATCGTCTCTCTGCTGATTGACGAGGCGCTGAAGGTGCCTGAAATCGAGCGGGTCGAACTGATCGTTTACGATTTCAACGAGACTGCGATCCGCGCCTATCGCGCACTCGGGTTCCAGATGGAGGGTATCCGCCGCTCCTCGGCGCGGTTTTTGGATGAACGCTGGGATACGTGTTGGATGGGCCTGTTGCGCTCGGAGTGGGAAACCGCGGAAAAGGGGTGACAGGCCTCGAAAAATCGGCTATAGGCCCGCCCTGACCGGTGTTTCCGGTTACCCAAATGAAGAACCGCGTAACGCTCCGGCCTTTATCGGCCAATCCGGCGGCTTTGACCAAAGGATGATTGTCGGGCGCTCTGGCTGTTGAAGCAAGACTGACAAGAGGTAAGACCGATGAACATCATCGAGCAGCTCGAAGCTGAAGAAACCGCGCGCATCAACGAACTGCGCGAACTGCCCCCGTTCGAAGCCGGCGACACAGTGCGCGTCAATGTTCGCGTTACGGAAGGAACCCGTACCCGCGTGCAGGCCTTCGAAGGCGTCTGCATCGCCCGTTCCGGCGGCGGCATCCACGAGAACTTCACCGTTCGCAAGATCTCCTACGGCGAAGGCGTCGAGCGCGTATTCCCGGTTTATTCGCCGCAGGTTGAAGGCGTTGAAGTGATCCGCCGCGGTAAGGTTCGCCGCGCCAAGCTTTACTACCTGCGCGACCGTCGCGGCAAGTCGGCCCGTATCGCCGAAAACACCTCGGTCCGTTCGCGCCGCCTGAACGACGAAGCCCGCGAAGTTGCAGCCGCCGCCCGCGCGGCCGCGAAGGCCGAGAAGGAAGCCGCTGCCGCTGAAAAGGCGAACGAAGCATAAGCTTTCCGTCAGGCACATGTTTTTGAAAGAGCCGCCGTCGTGCGGCTCTTTTGCGTTTCACGGTTGCGGCGGCTTTGCTTGACAAGAAAAAGTCGAAATCGCTTCCTATCTACGGCGTCCTTGAAACGAAAAGCCGGTTGCCGCCGAAAGACGACCGGCGAAACGGAGCAGAAATGTTCATGAGACGCGCCAAAGTGGCTGGCGCAGCCCCGACGCTGGGCACCATCGCCACGCCCGTCCTCCACGCCAGAATGCTCACGCGCGACGTGTTCGAGTTTCTGCGCGACGATGACGATCCGGACCCTTCCGGCTATCGCCCCGCCGAAGAGACGCCGAAACAAGGCGGGCTTGCACACTGATATCGCCTGACGGCCTGGCGAAGGAGCGGTTTGGCGCGGCTGCGCCCTTGCGCTTTCCTGCCGGGTTGTGACACCTTGCGGCAATCATCTGCTGCAAGGAGTTATAGCATGCTGTCGAGACGCGCCCTTTGCGCCGCGGTTCTGGTTTCGCTGGGCGCGTTTGCAAGCCCGGTTTTCGCCGCCGAACTGCCTGACCTTGACGGACGGACCGTGACCGTCGTTTCCGAAAACACCTATCCGCCGCTGCAATTCATCGATCCCAAGACGGGTGAGGCGATCGGCTGGGAATATGACGCCGTCGCCGAGATTGCCAAGCGCCTCAACCTTGACATCGAATACACCACGACAAGCTGGGATGCGATGATCCAGGCGATCCATGACGGCCAGTACGACATGGCGATGAACGGCATCACCATTCGCGACGACCGCAAGGAAATGGTGGATTTTTCCGAGCCCTATATGCATTCCGAAATGCTGATGCTGGCGCGCGGCGACGAGGACCGCTTCGACGATGCGGAAAGCTTCGCGGCCTTCGAGGACGGTCTGATCGGCTCCCAGCCCGGCACCACGCCGTTCTACACCGCGGTTTATGAAGTGCTGGACGGCGACGAGCAGAACCCGCGCATCAAGCTTTACGAAACCATCGGGGCGGCAATTCAGGCGCTCAGAATCGGCGATGTCGATCTGGCGCTGACCGACAGCACGGCCGCCAACGGCTATGTGAAAGTTTCCAACGGCGCGCTGAAGCTGATCGGCGAGCCGCTCGGCGCCGAGGATTTCGGCTTCATCTTCCCGCCCGGCTCCGATCTCGTGGCGCCGTTCAATGCCGCGATCGCCGACATGGAAGCCGACGGCACGCTCGATGCGCTGAACCAGAAATGGTTCGTCGATTACGCCATGGGCCAGTAGGCGGGCCATGAGCTTCCAGAAACTGCCCGCCGGCAATGCGGGCGAGCGGCCATGGTGGCTCTACGCCTTTCTGGCGCTCGCCGGCGCTGCGGGCATCGCGATCGCCGTCAACGGGCTTTATGCCGAGGTCTTCGCCATCGTCGCCAAGGGCATCGGCGTCACTGTGTTCGTGACGCTGGTGGCCTTCGCGCTGGCGACCATCATCGGCATGCTGATCGCGCTGATGGGGCTTTCAGGTCACGTGGCGTTGCGCCAGATCGCGCGTTTCTATGTCGAGATAATTCGTGGCATCCCGATCCTGGTGTTGCTGTTCTACGTCGCCTTCGTTGGCGCGCCGGCCATGGTGGCGTTCGCCAATTTCGCCCTGACGCCGCTGATCGATGCCGGCGTCATGGACAGGATCGTGGTGCGGGATTTCTCGCTGATGTGGCGGGCGATCATCGCACTCACCATCGGCTATGCGGCCTTCATTGCAGAAATCTTCCGGGCCGGCATTCAGGCGGTCGACGAGGGGCAGATCGAGGCCGCGCAGGCGCTGGGCCTCACGCGGTTTCAGCGGTTCCGGCTGATCGTGTTTCCGCAGGCGATCCGCACCATCTTCCCGCCGCTTTCCAATGATTTCGTGTCGATGGTGAAGGATTCCTCGCTGGTTTCCGTGCTCGGCGTTGCCGATATCACCCAGATGGGCAAGGTCTATGCGGCAAGCTCGTTCCGCTTCTTCGAAACCTATTCGATCGTCGCCTATATCTATCTGCTCCTGACCATCGGCCTGTCGCTGATCCTGCGCGGGATTGAACGGCGGATGCGGCAGAAGGCCAGGCTTGCGCGCGACGCCTCGCCGGGCGCTTTCCCGCCGGCATGACGGGCTTGGGCCGGTTTTGCGCCGTGCCGGAAATGATTGCCGTCCCCGCGGAAAGCTGTTAATAACCCGGTCCATGAGGACCATAGACCATCGCAATCAGGCCGTTTCGCCGCGGCCCTTCGTTCTGCAGGACAGGAAGCGCCTGCCGGGCCGGTTCTTTGCGATGATTTCCGGCGCGCTCAACGCCCGACTTAGCTGATCGCCTTCAGCCTCGCAGTCGGCTTCACGCCGTATTTTTCCTTTTATCTCGACATATGGGTCATGAAACCATGAGCAAAGCGCGCACACTTTACGACAAGATCTGGGACGATCATCTGGTCGACAGCCAGGATGACGGAACCTGTCTCATCTACATCGATCGCCACCTGGTGCATGAAGTCACCAGTCCGCAGGCGTTCGAAGGGCTGCGGCTGGCGGGCCGCAAGGTCCATGCGCCGGTCAAGACGCTCGCCGTCGTCGACCACAACGTTCCGACCACGCCGGACCGCGTCAACGGCATCAAGAACGAGGAAAGCCGCATCCAGGTGGCCGCCCTTGCGCAAAACGCCGCCGATTTCGGCGTTGAATATTATTCCGAGAAGGACAAGCGCCAGGGCATCGTCCATATCGTTGGCCCCGAGCAGGGCTTTACGCTGCCGGGCATGACGATCGTGTGCGGCGACAGCCACACTTCGACGCATGGCGCTTTCGGCGCGCTGGCGCACGGAATCGGCACGTCGGAGGTCGAGCATGTGCTCGCCACCCAGACGCTGATCCAGTCCAAGGCCAAGAACATGCTGGTGCGCGTCGATGGCAAGGCGCCGGAAGGCGTCACCGCCAAGGATATCATCCTGGCGATCATCGGCGAGATCGGCACCGCCGGCGGCACCGGCCACGTCATCGAATTCGCCGGCGAGGCGATCCGCGACCTTTCCATGGAAGGCCGCATGACCGTCTGCAACATGACGATCGAAGGCGGCGCCCGCGCCGGCCTGATCGCGCCGGACGAAAAGACCTTCGAATATATCAAGGGCCGTCCGCGCGCGCCTGAGGGCGAGGCCTGGGACCGGGCGGTGGAATACTGGAAATCGCTGACGACCGATGAGGGCGCGGAATATGACCGCGTGGTGGTGCTCGATGCCGCCAACCTGCCGCCGATCGTCTCCTGGGGCTCGTCGCCGGAAGATGTCATCGCCGTTACCGGCGAAGTGCCGAACCCGGACGATATTCCGGACGAGAACAAACGCACCTCCAAGTGGCGGGCGCTGAAATACATGGGGCTGACGCCCGGCACCAAGATGACCGACGTCGCCGTCGACCGCGTCTTCATCGGTTCCTGCACCAATGGCCGTATAGAGGACCTGCGCGCTGCTGCCGCCGTTGCCAAGGGCCGCAAGGTGGCGAGCACCGTCAACGCCATGATCGTGCCGGGCTCCGGGCTCGTCAAGGAACAGGCGGAAGCCGAGGGCCTCGACAAGATCTTCCTCGAGGCCGGTTTCGAATGGCGCGAACCAGGCTGTTCCATGTGCCTGGCTATGAACGACGACCGTCTGAAGCCGGAGGAGCGCTGCGCCTCGACCTCGAACCGCAATTTCGAGGGCCGCCAGGGCTACAAGGGCCGCACCCATCTGGTCTCCCCGGCCATGGCGGCGGCTGCCGCCATCGAGGGCCATTTCGTGGACATCCGCGACTGGAAATAAGCGGCCCGGAAGGTTCATCCTTTACGACAGATTGAGCAGGGGGCGGAGCGATCCGCCCCCTGCTTGCGTTTGCAGGACTTCTTGCGCGGGTCGGGAAAACGGTTTGCGAAAGTCGGGCTGACGCATTCACTAAATCCACATATCACTACAAAATTGCGCTTGGCAGAATTAATGCGATTGATTATCCTCCTCTCAAAATGGAGGAAATCGATGAAAACCAATGAGGGCGTCATCAGGACGTTTATCGAGGCCGGCATCACGCGCGGCTTCACGCTGCCGGGTTTGGGCATCACATGGTCGCTGCCGGCATTTTTTGATCGCAAGGACGAGTTCGAGCTGGTGCTGGCGCGCTCGGAACAGTCGGCCTCGGTAATGGCGCAGGTCGCCGGCAAGCTCACCGGCCGTCCGGGCCTGTTGATGGCACAGGGGCCGTTTGCGAGTTCCACCGGCGCGTTCGGCATTCTGGAGGCCTATTTCTCCTCGACGCCGATGGTCGTGCTCACCGACACGTCATGCTATGACGGCTTCGCCCAATACGGCGTCTACCAGACCATGACCGGCGATTACGGCGCGGGCGATGCCTTCGCGGTGATGAAGACCATGACCAAATACGCCACCTACGCGACCACGCCGGCGGAGGCGATCTACGGCACCCAGCTTGCGGTCAAGCACGCCTCGACCCCGCGCCAGGGACCGGCCGCGGTGGTGATGCGCACCAACATCATCAAGGAGGAGGTGCCCGATCATCCGCGCGCCAAACTTTATCCGACCGAGGGTTACCTGCGTTCGACGCCAATGAAGCCGGATGGCGATGCGTTGCACAGGATCGCCGAGACCCTGAAGTCTGCCGAACGCCCCGTCATCATCGCCGGCAATGGCGTCTATATGAGCCGTTCGGGCGAGATGCTGTCGCGGTTCGCCAATCGCGAGGGGATCGCGGTCGCTTCCAGCTATCACGGCAAGGGCGTCATCGATGAAACCACGCCGGTAGCCGTCGGCATGATGGGCAACTGGGCCGCGAAATCGGCCAACCGCATGGTTCAGGCCGCCGATGTCATCCTCGTGCTCGGTTGCAGCCTCGGCCCGGAATATACCCGCTTCCGTGACGAGAAAATGATGCGGCCGGGCGAGCAGACGATCATCCAGGTCGATCTCGATCCGCTGAATGCCGGCTGGGTCGTGCCGGTCGACATGGCGGTGACGGCGGATGCCGCCGATGTGATCCGCTATTTGCTCGATGCCATCGGCGTCGATGCCGCGCAGGCGGCGAGGCGCAGCGATTTCATCGGCAGGATCAAGGCCGAAAACCGCTATGGCGACCTGCCGCATTACAAGACCCGCCCCGGCACGGTGCATTATGCCGATATCATGCGCGGGCTTGACGGCTTCCTGACGCCAAACGACCTGCTGACGCTCGATGCCGGCACCAACCGCATCTGGGCGACCTCGTCGCTGCCGCTCAGAACGCCGCATCAGCTTGTCGCCCCGGGCGGCATCGGCGGCATGGGCTGGTCGACCCCGGCGGCAACCGGCGCCAAGGTGACCTGCCCGGAAAAGCGCGTCACCGGCGTGATCGGCGATGGCGGCTTTGTCATGACCATGGATGCGATTGCCACGGCGGCCGAGCACAATCTCGACGTTGTCTATGTGGTCGCCAACAATGCCGGTCTCGGCATGGTGCGCGACAATCTCGGCAACAAGGCGATCGGCGTCGACTTCGGCGATCATGACTTCGCCAAGGTGGCCGAGGGGCTTGGCGGCTCCGGGATCACGGTGACGGAGGCCGACCAGATCGGCGACGCTCTGCGCGAGGCCCATGGCCGCGGCGGTCCGGTCGTGGTCGACGTCAAGGTCGATCCGGCGGCAAGCCACCGCGATTGCTCGGATTACGACGATCTGCCGGACCCCTCAGCGCTCAAATAGGAATTTTGTCCTTCCCGCGCCTGTCAAACACGATGACAAGCAGGCGCGGGATGGGCTAAATAAGGGTCATGAGCGAGGACAATCAGACAAATGATCAACCTGTGCGGCGGCGCGGCCGCCCGCGGCAGGATATCGGGGCAGCGGCCCTGAACGAGGAGCGGCCGTTCGTCAGTTCGCTGGCGCGCGGCCTTTCGATTCTGCGCGCGTTCAGGGCGGACGACAAGGTGCTGGGCACCCAGGCGCTTGCCGAGCGGACGGGCCTGCACAAGACCACGGTCTCGCGGCTGCTGGGCACGCTCACCAAGCTCGGCTATCTGCGCTACATGCCCGAATACGGCAAATACGCCGTGTCCAACCAGGTGCTAACGCTCGGTTATGCGGCGATCGGCCGTTTCGGCTTCGGCGAACTTGTGCGTTCCCATATGGACCAGATGGCCGCCGAAGGCGATTGCGTCGTGGCGCTGTCGGTGCGTGACGGCGCCGAGATGATGTTCGTGGAACTGGTGCGCCGGCCGACGGCGGTGGCGCTCAACCTCAATGTCGGCTCCCGCATTCCGCTGGCCGAAAGCGCGCCGGGCCGGGCCTATTTTTTCGCGATGGGCGAGGAGGAGCGCGCGGAGGCGTTTGACTTGCTGGCCGATATTCACGGCGATGCCTGGGGAGCCGAAAAGCGGCCCGCGCTCGAGGCGGCATTGTCGCGCATGGCGGGCAATGGCTATTCGGATTCCTTCGGCGAATGGAAGCAAGGGCATAACGCCATCGGCGTTGTCCTGCGCGCGCCTATGACCGGCGACATCTATACGCTCAGCGTTGGCGGCAATGCCCGCAACCTGCCGCCGGAAAAGCTGAAATCGGTCCATCTGCCGATGCTGATGCGCGCCGCCCAGGAAATCTCGGCGCTTTCAGCCAGCAATTTCTAGGGCTCGCCCTCAGCCGCTCTCTTCCGGCTGGTATTCGAGGATATCGCCGGGCTGGCAGTCAAGCGCGGCGCAGATCCTTTCGAGCGTTTCAAAGCGCACGCCCTTCACCTTGCCCGAGCGCAACAGCGAAATATTCTGCTCGGTGATGCCGACATGTTCGGCGAGGACCTTCGCCCGCATCTTGCGGCGGGCGAGCATGACATCGAGATTGACAATGATCGGCATGGGTCAGACGAAACGCTCGTAATCTTCGTTGATCGCGGTGGCGAGAACCATCACATGGCCCATCACGAACAGGAATCCGGCAAGCAGGAACAGCATCAGCTGATCGCTGCCGACACCGATCGATATCGCCCGCGCGCCCGGTGGATTGGCAAGCGTTGCAAGCAGCGTGGCGACCGGGCGCAGAGCCATGCCCGCGATCGCGCCGGTAAGCGCGATCAGGCCCGCGCGGCGCAAAAGGGCGGCCGCCTCATAGGAAAACGGGCGCTCGCGCTGGAGCCGGTCGAAAAGCTGCCAGACGGTCTGCAATCCCGTAAGCGCCAGCCCCGCCAGGATCGCCGCAATGGCGACGAAGGCAAGGCCGATCGCCGGGGTGATGGTCACGGCGACGTTCAGGTCAAGAGCGTCCGCCAGCCATGCGGCAAGCCCGTCAGTCCGGAAAAGTGCCGTCCAGGCCACGTAGATCAGGCCGGCTGCAAGCATGGCCTGAAGAACCCGCGTCAGGAGCTTCATCCGCTTGCATAGCCGGATCATGGCGGGGGAATTTTGATTGTTCATCGTGATGCCTCTTGATTGACGATATAAAATTCTCGTAAAACAATAATAAATGTCTGTCAATCGAGAGGGATGCCATGTTTCGACGTTTTTTGCTTCGCGCCTTCTGTTGTGTAGTCCTGGCGCTTCCGGCCGCGTGTTCCACCATGGGCGGCGTTGCACCGGGAGCGCTCGAGGCAGCTTCGCCGCTCGACGCCGATCCCGATGCGCTTGTCGTCGCATTGACCAAGCCGAAGGCCTTGCGGGTGGGCGATGGCGATCTCGCCCTTGCGCTCAGTTGGGCCGTTCCGGGGCGGGCGGCGCTGGAGGAGCAGGCGGGCCTGCAGGTCGCCCGCCGCCTCGACGCTGCGCCCGGTCGCGATAGGGTCGAGCTTGTGCTTGCGCCCGATGAGGCAGAACGCATGTCGGCACTGTTGTCTGAGATCAGGAAGGACAGAGAGGCCGGCATTGAGGGCAAGGGCGCGTTCTCCGTTTCCTTTACGGCGCGCTGTGTGGATGGCGGCGGGGATCTTTCCGATATGGTCGTGGATGTCGCGCTCACGCTCCGGCCCGGCGAGCCGGCGGTTCCGCTGTTGAAGAACGCGAAGTTTGGCGCGCTGCTGGCCGCCCGCGGCATTGAGCGCCTGCCGGATTGCGGTGCCCTGCAACGGTGAAAGGAACGCCGGCGTAACAGGCCTCAGCTTTTGAAACGGGCATACCCCTTGCGCAGCAGCGGCCAGCAGAGCGTCAGCGCGGTGATGACGAACAGGATGGCGGCGATCGGGCGTTCGAAGAACGCCCAGAAATTGCCGTGGGTCAGGATCAGGCCCTGGCGCAGGGATAGTTCGATGGTCGGCTGCAGCACCATGCCGATCACGATCGGGGCGACGGGGAAGCGGAAATGCCGCAGCACCACGCCGACAACGCCGGCGATGAATGCCACCCAGACATCGAAGGGATTGCCGTTAACGCCATAGGCGCCAACCGTGGCGATGATCAGGATCAGCCCGATCAGGATCGGTTCGGGAATGCGCAGCACCCGGGTAAACAGCGAGGCGCCGAGCGCGCCGATCGCAAACATCGCCAGATTGACGATGATCAGGCAGAAGAAGATCGCGTAGATCAGGTCGAGATGGTTGGCGAAGAGCTGCGGGCCCGGCGCAATGCCCTGCACCACCAGCGCGCCGAGCATGACGGCGGTCACCGGATCGCCGGGAATGCCGAGCGAGAGCGTGGGCACCAGCGCCGAGCCGGTGACGGCATTGTTGGCGCTTTCGCAGGCAATCAACCCATCGGGTTCGCCCTTGCCGAAATTATCCTTGCGCTTCGAGGCGCGCCGGGCCTCCGAATAGGCGATGAAGGCGGAGGTGGCGGCGCCCGTCCCCGGCAGCGCGCCGACGAAGGAGCCGATCAGCGAGCCGCGCAAAAGCATGCCGAGACGGCCCTTCCAGGCGGCAAGCGGCGGCATGCGGAAGCCGACCCGCATCTGTTCCGGCGGCGGCCCGTCATTATCGATCGTCAGCACCCGCATGAACATTTCGGAAAAGGCGAACAGGCCGACGATGACCGGGATCAGCCCGATGCCGGCGGAGAGCTGGAAACTGTCGAAGGTGAAGCGCAGATCGCCGGTGACCGGATCATTGCCGACGGTGGCAAGCAGCACGCCAAGCGCGCCGGCGGCGAGCCCCTTCAAGAGGTTACCGGAGGAGACGCCGGCGATGCAGGTCATTGCGAACAGGCCGAGCGCGAAATATTCGATCGGCGTGAACTGCAGGGAAAAGGCGGCAAGCGAGGGGCCGGCCAGCACGAAGACCAGAACCGAGAACAGCCCGCCAATGGTGGAGGCGGTCGTGACCCAGCCGATCGCCAGATCGGCCTCGCCGCGCTGGGCCATGGGGAAGCCCTCGAGCGCGGTCGCCGCCGATTGCGGCGTGCCGGGCGTGTTGAGCACGATCGCGGTGATCGAGCCGCCATAGACCGAGCCGCAATAGACGCCGAGCATCAGCGCGATCGCCGGTATCTGCGGCATGGAAAAGGTGAAGGGCAGCACCATGGTGAGCCCGATCACCGAGCCGAGCCCCGGCAGGACGCCGACGATCACGCCCACCAGCGTGCCCGCGATAATGGCCAGAAGCGTGAGCGGTGTCGCGATCTGGGTTGCGGCCGAAACTATGAGGTCCATGAAACGTCCCTGGCTAACGGTTTGACGAGGTCACCACGGCCATGAAAAGCCGGGCAGAAGGATCAGGAACACCCGCTCGAACAGGAACCAGACGGCGAGCGAATAGCTGACCGCGACGGCGGCGAGCACAAGAATATCGCGCCGGCCTAAAATCGCGGGAACCACGATCGCGAAGACGATGCTGGATGCGAGAAACCCGATCTCCGGCATCGCGGCGCAATAACCGGCCGTTGCCGCCATCAGCGCCAGCATGCGCAGCGCCGGCTTGAGCGCCGGCAGTTCCGAACCGCGATGGCGCGCGCCCGGCAACAGCAGGATCAAAAGCGCGATCAGCAGCGCCATGACCCCAAGCACGAAGCGCGGAAAGAAGAACGGGCCCCGACCCTGGCTCGCGCGGGCAAAGGCGCTGATTTCCTCGAAGGTCTGGATGAAGAACACAAGGACAAGGAGCGCAAGCGCGCCGATGACCGCGGCCTCGCTGAGGCGCGCTGCCCGTGACACCTTGCCGTCGCTGATCTGCCGGTCGTCCATGCTTCCTCCAAGCCTGTCTCGACGTGACAAAGATGGCGCCGGCGGGCGCTGGCCTGCCGGAACCGCAAAACAATAGATACCGTATTTTCGTCGTCTTCAGAAACTGCGGACTTTCCGGGACGGCCGCCGCAAGCGGCGGCAGCCGTCAGCCGATCAGTTTGCCAGAAGCCCGGCCTTTTCGAGCAGCTTGCGGTTGGTTTCGTATTTTTCGTGAACGAACGCGTCGAAATCGGCCGAATTCATGTAGGCGATCGGCTGCTTGACCGCTTCCATACGTTCCTGGAAGGGCGCGGAATCGATCGCTGCCTTGCAGGAGGTTTCCAGCCTGGTGATGTCGGCGGCCTCAAGCCCCTTCGGCGCAACCAGACCGCCCCAGATCGGGAAGTCGAGATTGTAGCCCTGCTCGGCGGCTGTCACCAGGTTCGGCTGTTCGGCAAGCTTGTCCTTGGCAAGCAGCGCCAGCGATTTCAGCTGGTCCGCATTGCTGGTGTAGAAGGACACATGCGGGATGAACACGTCGGCGGTGCCATCCAGCAGCGCCTTCAGCGCGGGACCGTCGCCGTCGACCGGCAGATAGGTCATCTTGATGCCGGCGGCATCTTCAAGCGCCAGACCGGCGATATGCGGGATCGAGCCGATCGCCTGCACGGCGAATGTCACCCCTTCCGGGTTTTCCTTGGCATATTTGACGAGGTCTTCGAGGTTGTTGAAGGGGGCATCCTTCCCGACCGCGATCACCGTCGGCGCCGAATAGGCAAGGCAGATATAGTCGAAACTGTCGACGTCATAGGGCAGTTTGCGCAGATGCGGCTGGGTGGTCAGCGGGCCGACCGGGGCCATGCCCAGCGTGGTGCCGTCTGCCCTCGCGCGGGCAACCTCGCCAACGCCGATCGTGCCGCCGGCGCCTGCGGTGTTCTTCACCGCCACGCTGACGCCCAGTGAATTGGACATGCCTTCCTGCATGGCGCGGGTGGTGATGTCGGTGCCGCCGCCGGCGGCAAACGGCACGACGATCGTGACAGGACGGTTGGACTGGGCCTCGGCGCCGCCGGTGAAGGCGACAAATGTCGCGGCCACTGCCATTACGGATGCGAGGCGGCCAGCGCCCCCCTTGGCTGATTTCATCATGAATCTCCTCCCAAATATTCACGCGCTCCGCCAGGAGCTCAAGCAAAAACCGTTGGCAGAATGCCAAAAGTTCTGCATAGTGGTATTATGTACCATTTTTAATACGGGTCAATCCCTCATTCAAAAGGGATGGCCAAAGGGAGGATATATATGGAAAGGGTGAAAGGCAGAACCGCGCTGGTGACGGGTGCTGCGGACGGGCTGGGCGCGGCGATCGCGGCAAGGCTCGCCGCCGAGGGCGCGCGGATCGGCATCATCGACCGCAGCCCGGAGGCGATCGACAAGGCGCGCCAATCCCCGGAACTGCACGACGCCGTCTTCATTGCCGGCGACCTGACCGATGGCGATGACATCGCCCGGATGATGGCGGAGTTTGCCGACAAGGGCATGACATTTGATATCCTTGTCAACAATGCCGGCGGATCGCTGCATACGCCGAAGGCCTTTCTGGAGGAAAGCGATGACGACTGGGAGCGGGTGATGGCGCTCAACGTCACGGCGGCCGTGCGCGTCAGTCGCCATGTCCTGCCGGGCATGGTCAGGGCAGGCTTCGGCCGGGTGATCAATCTCGGCTCCAAGGCCGGGCGTTATGGCAGCCTGTTCACCGGCGCGAATTACGTTGCCGCCAAGGGCGCGATCCAGTCGATGACATTGCAGATGGCGCAGGAATTCGGCCCCCATGGCATTACCTGCAATGCCGTCTGCCCCGGCGCGATCCTGACGCCGCGGGTGGAGCGGCTTTTGAGCGAGCGGATGTCGCCGGAAGAGCGGCAAAAGGCGGTGGACAGCATTCCCGTGCGCCGCAACGGAAGGGTCGAGGATGTCGCCGCCGCCGTCGCCTTCTTCGCTGCCGATGAGGCCGGCTTCATCACCGGCCAGTTGATGGACGTCAATGGCGGGCAGGGGATGGCGTCATGAGCGGGCACAACGAAAAGCGCATGCCGCTGACGGTGCTGGTCACGGGCGGCTCGGGTTTTCTGGGGCAGTCGCTTGCCGATGCGCTGGCTGAGCGCGGCGACACGGTGATCGTGTTCGATCTCAACCTGCCGCCGGAAGAGGCCCGCCTTCCGGGCGTTACCTATGTGGAAGGCGACATCACCCGGTCGAGCGCGATTGACGCGGTGATCGCCCGCTTCGGGATCAATGCCATCCTGCATCTGGCAGCCCTCGTCATCCCGGCCTGCCGCTCCAACCCGGTGCTCGGCGCCAAGGTCAATGTCATCGGCCATATCAATATTCTCGAAGCGGCGGTCAAGGCGGGGATAGACCGCGTGGTCTATGCCAGTTCGCTCGCCGCCCGCCCGCGTGGCCCGCTGGCCTCACCGGCGAACCTCTATGGCGTGTTCAAGCATTGCTGCGAGGAAATATCGAAGGTTTATTTCCTCGATCACGGACTGGGATCGGTCGGGCTGAGGCCGAATGTCGTCTATGGTCCCGGCCGCACCAGCGGCGAGACCGCCGCGATCACGCTTGCCATGCAGGCCGCTGCCCGGGGCGAGGCATATGAGCTGCCGTTCTCCGGCAAGATGTGCTTCCAGCATGTGGATGAGGTGACCGAGATATTCCTGCGCTGCCTCGACAAGCCGGCAAGCGAACCCGTCGTCAGCGACCTGACGACCGAGATCGAGTCCATGCATGATGTCGCCGATGCCATCCGCACGGTCGTGCCCGGTGCCGCGATCACCGTGGCGGATAATCCGCGCCCCGTGCCGGAAATCATGGACAACGCCCCGCTGCGCGCCTTTCTCGGAACCTGGCCGGCAATCTCGCTTGTGGAAGGAACGCGGCGGACGATCGAGGTCTTTCGCGAAACTGTGGAAAGCTGATAGCCTGAGCGCGCGCCCGGCTGGCGGGCGCCGCTCGGGAGCAGTGGACAGTGGTAACGATCGAGCCGGCCGGCGACCAGGCCGTGACCGTGGAATTCGACGACAGGATCGACGCGGCCGTAAACGCCCGCGTGATCGCGCTTGCCGACGCTTTGAAGGTGCGGCCGGTGGAAGGGATTGTCGAAACCGTTCCGACCTATCGCTCGCTGCTCGTCTTTTACGATCCCGGCCGCATTCGCGGGAGTGCGCTCGCGCCGCTGCTTTTCGAACGGGTGGAGCATCTCACCGAGGACGGGGAAAACACCGCCCGCCGGCATTTCCGGGTGCCCGTCTGCTATCGGGGCGATGACGCGCTTGATCTCGCAGACCTTGCCGAAATCAAGAATATCAGTCCTGAAGAGCTGATCGCGCTGCACACCGGGGCTGACTACCGGGTCTACATGATCGGGTTTGCGCCCGGCTTCACCTATCTCGGCGGCCTGCCGGAGGCGCTACATACGCCTCGCCTCGCCGTACCGCGCCAGAAGGTGGCGGCGGGCGCGGTCGGCATTGGCGGCGCGCAGGCGGCGATCAACTCGGTTTCCGGGCCCAGCGGCTGGCGCTATATCGGCCGCACGCCGCTGCGCCTTTTTGACCCGGAGCGCGCCGAGCCCTCCTTCTTCCGCGCCGGTGACATGATCCGGTTTTTCGAGATCGGTGCCGACGACATGGCGGCGCTGGAACGTCGCGTGGAGTCCGGCGAGGCCATTGTGGAACCGGAGGCGGCATGAACAGGCTGGAGGTCGTCAGGGCCGGGCTCATGGTTTCCGTGCAGGCGCGGCCGCGCACCGGCTATCTCGCTGCCGGCGTCTCGCCTTCGGGGCCGATGGACGAGGCGGCCTTTCGGATTGCGCAGGCGCTTGTCGGCAATGAGGATGGCGCGGCCGCGCTGGAATTCGCCCAGTTCGGCGGCAGCTATCGCGTCACCGCGCCTTGCATGGTGGCCGTCACCGGCGGGGCCGCGCAGGTGACGATCAACGGGCGCGCCATGCCGCTTTGGGAAAGCCATGCGCTGCGGCCGGGCGAAACGCTGGAGATCGGCCCGATGAGAGGCGCGGTCTGGGGCTATATCGCCTTTTCGGGCGGCATCGCGGTGCCGGAACTGCTCGGCTCGCGCGCCACCCATGTCCGGAACGCGATGGGCGGGTTTGAGGGCAGGGTGCTTGCCGAGGGCGATATGCTGCCGCTCGGCGAGAGCGCACTCGCCCCGCCACGGAGACTGACGGAGATTTTCCACTATCCGCAGGGGCCGATCCGGATCGTCGCCGGGCCGCAGGACGATCGCTTCGATGCCCGGGCCTGGGCGCTGCTTCTCACCGAGCCGTTTTCCGTCTCCAGCCGGCGCGACCGGATGGCGAGCCTGCTCGACGGGCCGCTGCTGCGCGCCATCGGCGGCCACGATATCATTTCCGATGCAACGCCCGCCGGTTCGATCCAGGTGCCGGGCTCGGGCATCGCCACGGTGCTGACGGCGGAGCGGCAGACGACCGGCGGCTATCCCAAGATCGCCACCGTGATTTCCGCCGACCTGCCGCGCCTTGCGCAGATGCCGGCCGGTAAGCCGTTTCACTTCGTCCGCATCAGCCAGGACGAGGCCGAGGCGCGGCTTCTGGCCGAACGTGAGCGGGTCGAAGCGGCAATCCGGTCGATTGCGACGCCGGTGTGAGGGGCCGCGGTTAATGGCAACGGGGAGCCTTGCTCCCAATTTGTTGACAAAGCCCGCCCATCTCTCCGCCGTCATGCTCGGGCCTGTCCCGAGCATCTAAGCACGTATCAACACGACAAGCGTCTCGGGCAAAAATTCGGCTTGAATACAATCCGTTGCGAAACGCCAGCTCCGCTCGTGTGGTGCGGTGGTTAGATCCTCGGGACAAGCCCGAGGATGACGTCCGTAAAAAGGTCAGGCTGTAATACCCTCCAACAATGTTGCCCGCCCTCAGGCGATGCCGCCGAGGCAGATATATTTCAGCTCGGTGTAGTCATCGAGGCCGTACTTGGAGCCCTCGCGGCCGAGGCCGGACTGCTTGACGCCGCCAAACGGGGCGACTTCGGTCGAGATCAGGCCGGTATTGACGCCGACAATGCCGTATTCCAGCGCCTCTGCGACCCGGAAGATCTTCGCCACATCGCGCGAGAAAAAATAGGAAGCGAGGCCGAATTCCGTGTCGTTGGCCATGGCGACGACATCGTCCTCGGTCTCGAATTTGAACAGCGGCGCCACCGGGCCGAAGGTCTCCTCGCGCGCGCACTTCATGTCGGGCGTCACGCCGGTCAGCACCGTCGGTTCGAAGAACAGGCCGCCGCGCTCGTGCGGCTTGCCGCCGAGCTTGACCGAGGCTCCCTTGGCGGTGGCATCGGAAATGTGATCCTCGACCTTCTCGACCGCCGCCTTTTCGATCATCGGGCCGATTTCGACGCCGTCTTCCATGCCGGAGCCAACCTTGAGGCCGGCAACGCGTTTGGAAAGCTTTTCGGCGAATGCGTCATAGACGCCGGCCTGCACGTAAAGGCGGTTGGCGCAGACGCAGGTCTGACCCGCATTGCGGAATTTCGACGCGATCGCGCCTTCGACAGCGGCATCGAGATCGGCATCGTCAAACACGATGAACGGCGCATTGCCGCCGAGTTCGAGACCCATTTTCTTGATCTGGTCGGCGCCCTGGCGCATCAGGATCCGGCCGACCTCGGTGGAGCCGGTGAAGGTGATCTTGCGCACCCGGTCATCCTCGCTGAAGACCTTGCCGACGGTGGACGAACTTGTCGAGGTGACGACCGACAGCAGGCCCTTCGGCAGGCCGGCGCGCTCGGCAAGCAGCGCCATGGACAGCGCCGAAAGCGGCGTCTGCTGGGCGGGCTTGGAGACGATCGAGCAGCCGGCGGCGAGCGCCGGGGCCATCTTGCGGGCCAGCATCGCGTTCGGGAAGTTCCACGGCGTGATCGCGCCGACGACGCCCACCGGCTGGCGGATCACCATGATCCGCTTGTCGGCTTGATGACCGGGAATGATGTCGCCATAGGCGCGCTTGGCTTCCTCGCCGAACCATTCGATATAGGCCGCACCATAGAGGACTTCGCCGCGCGCCTCGGCAAGCGGCTTGCCCATTTCCGCAGTCAGAATCACCGCAAGGTCATCGGCATTCTCGACCATCAGGTCGTAGAGCTTGCGCAGGATCGCCGCGCGTTCCTTGCCGGTCTTCTTCGCCCAGGCCTTCTGGGCCTCATAGGCGGCGGCGACGGCCTCCTCGACTTCTTCCTTGCCGCAGTCGGGGAGCGTGGCGATGACCTCGCCGTTGGCCGGGTTCACGACATCGAAGGTCTTGCCGCTGGCGACCTTGTCACGCCATTCGCCGGCGATATAGGCGCGCGGCTCGGCGAGGTCCGCCTTCTTGAGTTTGCCCGATAACGCTTTTGCGATGGCCATGATGTATACTCCCTGTTTCATTCGTCTGCCGGCCCGTGACTGAAAGGCCGCGGTCGACGCTCACAATGCATATAGACCGGCCGTTTCATTCGCCAAACTAAATTCTGGCGCGCCGGTTCCGAAGATTATCGCCGCTCAGGATAGGCGTGCCGGAAATGCGTCGTCTCCCATCGATTCTCATGCCGCCGGCGACAAATCCACATCACCTTTCGCGGAAGCGCCCTTTGTCCTGAGGTAATAAATAACGTATAATGGAATTAAGTTTTATTTTTGTGATAGTCAATCTCTGGCATCGAACCATCTGGCCTCCCTCTGCCGGCTGGTGCTATACACGAAGCGGCGATGCCATGATGATGCGCAAAGAGGATCTAGTAGCCGATGCAGACGATATTCGTTCAGTTCAAATGCCATCCCGGACAAGCGTATGACGTCGCCGATCTGGTGGTGCGCACGCTTGAGGAAACCTCGGAAATCTATTCGACCTCCGGCGATTATGATCTGCTGGCGAAGTTCTATCTGGCGAAGGATGCCGATATCGGCCACTTCGTCACCAGCAACCTGCAGACAATTGAAGGCGTGAAGGACACCTTCACCCTGGTGACGTTCAAGGCATTCAGCTAGGGGCCGGAAGCGGAGCCGTCCGCAAACCGTCCGAGGCGCGGCGAACGGAGGCCATATTTGCGGATGTTGAAGGCCGGCTGACGCCGGCCTATGCGTTAGCTGATCCGGTCACTGTGTTCGTGGTGTGCCCGTCAAACTCTGTCCGGGACGCGAGCGATCACCTTGATCTCGAAGTCGAAACCGGCGAGCCAGTTCACGCCGATGGCGGTCCAGTTGGGGTAGGGTGGCTCGGAAAACACGCCGTTCTTGACGGCCATGATCGTGCTGAACTGCTTTTCGGGATCGGTATGGAAGGACGTCACGTCGACGATGTCGCCGAAACCGCATCCTCCAGCTGCCAGCGTTGCCTCCAGATTGGCGAAAGCCAGCCTTACCTGCGCTTCGAAATCCGGTTCCGGAGAACCGTCGCTGCGGCTGCCGACTTGGCCCGAAACGAATAGCAGATCGCCGGAGCGGATCGCGGCCGAGTATCCGTGCTGTTCGTAAAGGGCGTGGCGATCGGCGGGAAATATAGCTTCACGTGTCGGCATGGGAGTCATTTCTTCCTGTTTGCAATTATACGATGTCGATGGATTGCCATGGTATTGGGGCAATCTTCTTTATATACGTAACGTATGTGAGCATATAATATACGGATCGTATGTCAATTGGCATACGGCGCGTATTTGAAATTGGAGCAATTTAGCTATGGCAAAGCGACGGGTCGATACGATGGCGGAAAACCGGGTCAGGCTGATCGCCGCCGCGCGCAAAGCGTTCGCTGAAAGTGGGTTTTCTGCAGCCTCGATGGATGAACTGACGGCGGATGCCGGCCTGACCCGCGGCGCGCTCTATCATAATTTCGGCGACAAGAAGGGGCTTCTGGCCGCCGTGGTCGATCAGATCGATGGGGAAATGGCGGGGCGTGCGAAGGAGGCGGCCGCTTCAGCCAGGGACGATTGGCACGCTCTGCTCGTCGAGGGGGAAGTCTATATCGAAACCGCGTTGAACCCCGAGGTTCAACGGATTGTCCTGCGAGATGGTCCCGCCTTTCTTGGCGATCCATCGCAGTGGCCGAGCCAGAATGCCTGTCTTCAGGAGACAAGGCAGAAGATCGCCAGGCTGGTTGCCGATCAGGTCCTGAAACCCGTCGATGTCGAAGCGGCATCGCGTTTGCTGAACGGAGCGGCGCTGAACGCGGCCTTGTGGGTGGCGTCGAGCGATGACCCGCGTGAGGCGTTGCCGAAAGCCGTCGAGACCTTCAGACAGCTGGCCGCGGGGCTGCTTGCAAAACAGGATTGATTTTCTCTTTGTGCGGGCTACCCGGATCTCAGAAATCGGGAACGGTCACGCCATTGTCGCGGCAGGCGGCGATCATGGTGTTGGCCATCAGCATGGTGATGGTCATCGGGCCAACGCCGCCGGGCACCGGCGTGATGGCGCCGGCGAGAGGTTCGACGGCGGCATAATCGACATCGCCGATCAGGCGAGTCTTGCCCTCGCCGCGCTCGGGTGCGGGTATCCGGGTAATGCCGACATCGATCACCGTGGCGCCGGGTTTCACCCAATCGGCCTTCACCATTTCCGCCTGGCCGGTTGCGGCGATCAGGATGTCGGCGCGGCGGCAGATTTCCGGCAGGTCGGCGGTGCGCGAATGGGCCATGGTGACAGTGGCATTGGCCTGCAGCAGCAATTGGCCCATCGGCTTGCCGAACAGATTGGACCGGCCGATCACGACGGCGTTTAGGCCGGAAAGATCGTTGCCGTGGACGGTGCGGATCAGCACCATTGCGCCTGCGGGCGTGCACGAGATCAGGCCTGTCTGGGTGTCGCCGAGTGCAAGCTTGCCGGCATTGACGATCGAAAGCCCGTCCACGTCCTTTTCCGGACGGATCAGCTGGATGACGGGAAATTCGTCGAGATGGCCGGGCAGGGGGAGCTGCACCAGAATGCCGTGGATCGCGGGATCCTCGTTCAGTTCGCGGACAACCTGTTCCAGTTCCGCCTGGCTGATTTCCGCCGGAAGCGTGACCTGGACGGAATGGAACCCGCATTCCTTGGCGCGTCGGCCCTTGGCCGCGACATAGGTGTGGCTTGCCGGATCGTCGCCGACGATGACCACGGCCAGTCCCGGCACGACGTCTTTTTCCGCCTTCAAGGCGGCGCTTGCCGCCGTGACCTTCCCGATCACATCCGCCGCGATCGCCTTGCCGTCTATCCGCTTTGCCATGTCTGCAGCCCTCTTCCGAGGCGTCCTGCCATCGTTCAACCGGACGCCAGAAACAAAAACGGCAAGCGCCGGAACGCTTGCCAATGTCTTTCACACTTAACCCGGCCGGATCAGTTCAGGCGGGATTTGACCGCGTCGACCGACTGCGAGAACAGCTTGGAGCGCACCGCGGGTGTCGCCTTCTTTTCCAGAACGATGCGCGCGGCATCGACGGCGACGTCGACGGCAGCGCCGCGCACGGCTGCAACGGCTTCCTGCTCGGCCTGACGGATCTTCTGCTCGGAAAAGGCGGTCCGGCGCTCGACATATTCTTCCGTCTTGCGGCGGGCTTCTTCCTTGATCGCTTTTGCGTCGCGCTCGGCGGCGGCAACGATATCCTTGGCCTCTTCCTCGGCCTCGCGGCGCTTGCGCTGATAATCGGCAAGCACGTGCTGGGCTTCCTCGCGCAGGCGCTTGGCTTCCGCCAACTCGTCGCGAATCTCGTCGGCGCGCGAATCAAGCGAGCGCAGCAGAATGCCGGGCACCTTGAAATAGGCAACGACGATGAAGAACAGGATCAGGCCGACAAAGGCGTAGAATGTTGCATCGAGAGACATGGGCTCAGCCCTCCCTGACGGTCGAAACCGCGCTTTCGATGTCGCCCTTGGCGACCCGGCCGCCGATCAGCTGGGTAACGATCAGAGCGGCTGTTTCCTCGGCGATGCCGCCGACTTCCTGAAGCGCTTCGTTACGAACCGCGGCGATGCGCTCATTGGCGGCCGCAAGCTTCTTGCCAAGCTCGGCTTCCAGCTGCTCGCGTTCGGCATCGGCTTCGGCGCGCGCCTTGTCGGCGGCGGCGGCGGAAATGCTGCGGGCCTCGTTGCGGGCTTCGGCGAGTTCTTTTTCATAGGCCTTGATCGCGGCATCGGCCTCGCTGCGCAGGCGTTCCGCCTCGTCGAGGTCCTGGGCAATGCGATCGTGGCGGTCTTCCAGAATGGAGCCGACGCGGGGAACGATCACCTTCTTCATTACCAGATAGAAGAGACCGAACGTGATGGCCAGCCAGAGAATCTGCGACGGGAAGGTCGCGAAATCGAAGGGCGGGAACACCGCCTGTTCGTGATGCTCCAATTCGGCCAGCGTGGTTTCCGTGTGCTGTGCTTCTGCACCATGCGACGTCTGGGCCAAAGCCGGGGTCACAAACATGCTCACCTCCAAAGGTCTTCGACAACAAGGGGCGGGGGGGGGGGGGGGGGGGGGGGGGGGGCCCCCCCCCCCCCCCCCCCCCCAAAAAAAAAAACCCCCCCCCCGGCCGCCGGCCCCCCCCCCCCCCCAAAAAACCCGCCCCCCCCGCTACCCCCC